>NZ_JBEXWT010000024.1:0-110006 GCF_040629945.1 Kitasatospora sp. NPDC005856
GCTGGGGCGGGGGGGGGCGGGGGGGCGGCGGGCCGGGGGGGGGGGGGCCGGGCCGCCCCCGGGCCCCCCCCCCCCCGCCGCCCGTATCGGCGCGCCGCCCGTACCGGCGCGGTGCCCGTGTCAGTGCGGCGCCCGGGCCTCCCCGGCGGCCCGCGGGACGAAGCGGGCGAACGGGTCGGCGACCTCCGTGCAGTGCCGGGACAGCAGGGCCCGGAAGCGGTCGAGCAACGCCGAGTGCCGGGCGTCGACCGCGAGGTTGACCAGCTCACCGGGGTCGGCGGCGAGGTCGAAGAGCTGCTCCCGGTGGTCGCCCCAGGCGTAGCAGACGTACTTGTGCCGCCCGGCGCGGAGCATCCGGCCCAGGGCGTTGTCGAAGCCGGGGATCTCCCAGCGGGTCTCGACCACCACGCTCCCGTGCGGGTGCTCCGCGCGGACGCTGCGGCCCGGCAGTCCCCGGGGAGCCTCGATGCCGGCCAGGTCGCAGAGCGTCGGGACGAGGTCCAGCCCGGCCGCGACCAGCCGCTCGTCGACCGCGCCGGCGGCCACCCCGGGCGCGGAGACCACCAGGGGCACCCGCACGCACTCCTCGTACAGGGCCCACTTCTGGTTCCAGCGGTGGGCGCCCGCGCCGTCGCCGTGGTCGGAGCTGAACACCACCACGGTCTCCCGGTCGCCGCCGCGCTCCTCCAGCGCGGCCAGCAGCAGTCCGATGTGCCGGTCCACCCGCTCCACGAGGGCGTAGTAGGCGTGTCGGTAGCGGCGCCAGTCGTCCTCCCGCCACTCGGTGGTCGGGTGGGTGTGCGGCTGGGCCAGCCGGGCCAGCCGGGGAAGCGCCGGATCGTACGGCGCGACCGGGAAGTTGGCGGGCAGCGGGGGGAGTTCCGGGACGGGCGGTGCGGGCGGCAGCGGGCCGGTGCGCGGGTCCTGGCCGCGGGCCCACTCGCAGATGCCGTGCGGCTCCAGGAAGGAGGCGACCAGCAGGAACGGCCGCTCGCGCGGTGCGCGGACGAACTCGGCGGCGGCGCGGGCGAGTCCGGCGTCGTCCCCGCCCGCCGGGTGGATCCGGCGGAAGCCCCGGTCCGCGGGCAGGTCGAGCTCCGGCAGGTGCCACTTGCCGCCGTAGCCGCAGTCGTACCCGGCCGCGGTGAACAGCCGTCCGAGCAGCGGGTCCTCGGGGCCGCCGGTGTTGCCGGTGACGCCGACCGTGCTGGGCAGGCGGCCGGTCATCAGACTGGCCCGGGAGGGGGTGCAGAGGGGCTGGGCGCAGTAGGCGTTGGGGTAGCGGGTGCCGGCGGCGGCCAGCGCGTCCATCGCGGGGGTGCGCAGGTACGGGTTCCCGGCGGCGCTCATCGCGTCGGCGGTCTGCTGGTCCGTCAGGATCAGCACCACGTCGGGGGCGCGGCGGCCGCGCCGGCTCAGGGGGTCGGGCACGGGTCAGGCCATCCGTTCGTAGGTGTGCGGGTCCAGCGCCCGGAGCAGCGGCGCTCCGCGCAGCCAGCGCTCGAACTCGCCGACGACCAGATCGCCGAGGCGGCGGCGCTCCAGCTCCCGGCTGCCCGCCAGGTGCGGGGTGACGACCACGTTGGGCAGGGTGAACAGCGGCGAGCCGGGCAGCGGCGGTTCGGGGTCGGTGACGTCGAGCACGGCGAAGAGGTCCGGGCGTTCGGCGAGGACGGCCAGCAGCGCGGGCTCGTCCAGCACGGCTCCGCGCGAGGTGTTGACCAGCGTGGCGCCGGGCTTCATCGAGGCCAGCAGCCGCCGGCCGACGAGGCCGCGGGTCTCGGGCAGCAGCGGGGTGTGCACGCTCACCACGTCGGCGGTGGCGAAGAGTTCGTCCAGGCCGACGGCCCGGACCCCGGGCGGCGGCGCCGGGGCGTACGGATCGTGCGCGACGACCTCGACGTCGTAGCCGCGCAGCATCTCGCAGACCAGCCGCCCGGCCGCGCCGAGCGACAGCACGCCGACCGTGGAGCCGTACGCGCCCGGGGTGGCGGTGGCCGGGACGGCGGCGCGGGCGGCCCGGGCGGCGAGGACGTGGCGCCAGCCGCCCTTGAGGGCGTAGACGATCTGGGCCACGGTGAACTCCGCGACCGGGACGGCGTTGGCGTGCGCCGCGGTGACGATCGGGATGCCCGCCGACCAGAACGCCTCGCCGGCGATCCGGCGCACCGAGCCGGCGGCGTAGAGCACCAGTCGCAGGCGGGGGAGCCGGGCCAGGGCGGCGGCGTCCAGGACGGGGCCGCCCCAGCCTGTGAACAGCACCTCGACGGCGCGCAGCGCCTCCGGTGCGGCCGCGGCCAGCCGTTCGGCGCTCCACACCCCGTCGGGGGAGGCCGGGTCGGTGAGCAGCTCGGCCCGGGCGGCGACCCGGGCGCGGGCCTGTGGGCCGTACACGTCGGGGAAGCGCTCCGGGTCCATCGCGAAGACGGCGGTGGGCATCCGGTTCTCCTCGGGTCGCTGACGCGCGCGTCGGATCGTCGGCGCGCGTTGGATCACTGACGCACAAGGAGTTTCTATCATAGTGAGAAATAGTGGGCCCGACTCCTCCGGCTGCGCCGACCGCGACGCCGCCCCGGCCGCTCACCGGGTGATGAAGGTGGCCCCGTCCGCCAGCCGGACCGCCGCCGAGGCCGCGCCGACCAGCTCGGTGGTGGTGCTGTGCACGACCACCAGGCGCGGCAGCACCGGCACCCGTCCCTGCAGCCGGCTCTCGATCGCGGCCGGCAGCTCGCCCCCGCTCTCCCAGAACAGCCGCCCGCCGAGGGCGATCAGCTCCGGCGCGAGCACCACGCTCAGATTGGCCACCAGCAGCGCCAGGTCGTCGGTGAGTTCGCCGATCAGCCGGATCGCCGCCGGATCGCCCTCGCGGCCCAGCCGGAAGAGGCCCGCCACCCGCTCGGCCGGGGTGCCGGACACCGTCAGGCCCGCCTCGGTGATCCGCCGGTCCACCGCGTGGTCGCCGATCCTCGCCTGGGTGTCGCCGGTCCGCCCGAGCGGCCGGTCCAGGGCCGCGTGCCCGGACATCAGGTGGCCGAGCGTGCCGGCCGCCCCCAGCCGCCCGCGGTGCAGCCGGCCGTCCAGCACGATCCCGGCGCCGACCTCGATGCCCACCACGACGGCGGCCAGGTCGCTCACGCCGACCGCGGCCGGCGACTGCCGCACCGCCAGTGCGACCAGGTTGACGTTGCTCTCGACCGCCACCGGGACGCCGTAGCGCTCCTGGAGCAGCACGCCCAGCCGTAGCCCGGGCCAGTCCAGGGCGGGCGCGAACTCCACCAGCCCGGTGCGGTCCCGGACCACCCCGGGCACGCCCACGACGAGCGCGCGGGGCGCTCCCGCGTGCCGTCCGGCCCAGTCCCGCAGGCCGTCCACCAGGGTGAGCAGGGGGTCGGTCAGGTCGGCGGCCGTGATCTCCCCGGGCCGGTCCGGGCCGGGGAACGCCCAGTGGTGCTCGGCCTCGTGCAGCACCGTGCCGTCCAGGGCGGCCACCGCGCCGACGATCCGGCGCGGGCGCACCGCGATCGCCAGCACGGTCTGCGCGCGGGCGTTGTACCGGATCAGCTGGGGCGGCCGGCCGCCGCTGGACGGCGCCCGCTCCGTCTCCACCTCCACCAGCCCCTCGGCGCGCAGCACCTCGACCAGCCGGTGCACGGTCGCGGTGCTGAGCCCGCTCTCGGCGGCCAGCCGCTGCCGGGACAGCGTGCCGTGCCGCCGCAGCACCTCCAGCAGGACGGTCTGGTTCACCTGGGCGACGGTCTGCGTCGTGGCGGTGGCAGGGGTACGGCTCGGGGGCATCGCGGGCTCCTCGGACCGGGTCGGGCCCGGGTGGGTCAGGACTTTGTCTCAGCTTGAATATATCCTTGGCGCGGCCCTCTCCGGCCCTCTCCGGCCCTCTCCGGCCCTTCCCGGCCGCCCGACAAGCCACGGAGCCGCCATGCCACTCGCCTACTCCACCCTCGGCCTCCCCGGGCTCCCGCTGGCCGAGGCCGCCCGGCTCGGCGCCGACCACGGCTGGGACGGGCTCGAACTGCGCTGCGCCGTGGGCGAGTCCGTCCATCCGGTGATGACCCCCGGGGAGCGCCGTGCCGCCGTCCGCACCCTCCGCGCGCACGGGCTGACCCCCCTCGCGCTCGCCTCCTACGTCGGCGTCGCCGCCCCCGGGCCGGATGCCCCGGTGACCGACTCGCTCCGCAGCCACCTGCGGCTCGCCGCGGACCTGGGCGCGGCCGCCGTCCGGGTCTTCCCGCGCGGCGGCGACGGTCCGCGGAGCGAGGCCGACGACCGGGCCGCCCGGCGGCTCGCGGAGGTCACGGAGGAGGCCCGGGCGCTGGACGTCCGGGTGCTCGTCGAGACCCACGACTCCCACCGGGGCGGACGGGCGGTGGCCGGGCTGCTGGCCCGCGTCGCCGACCCGGCCGTCGGCGCCCTGTGGGACCTGATGCACACCCACCTCGCCGGCGAGACCCCGGCCGAGACCTCGGCCGCGCTCGCCCCGCACCTCGGCCACGTACAGGTCAAGGACATCGCCGGCCCCCATGACCGCACCCCGCTCCCGCTGGGCGCCGGTGTCCTGCCGATCGCCGACTGCCTGCGCCTGCTCCCGGCGGACGCCTGGGTCTGCTGGGAGTACGAGGCGCCCTGGCACCCGGCCGCCGCCCCGCTGCCCCCGCTGCTCCCGTCGGGTGCGGCCTTCCTCGCGGCACTCGGTCGCCGGTCGCGCTGATTCCCACCCGCCGCGGCATCACCGCCCCCCGACGGGCGGGCTCCGGGTGAGGGCCCCGCCGGTCGGCCGGCCGCCGGTTCGGTGCGCAGCCGTACCTGGCGGTGCGTGCCCGCACCTGGCGGCACGTCACCGGTGCGGCGTGGTCGGGGCGTTGCCGTTCGGTGACACGGAACGCTCAATTCCGTCAACTGTTCGTACTAGCTTCGAACTGCGCCCGACACCGGGTGCCCCTCACCCGTACTGCGCCAGGAGAGCCCGCATGCCCCTCTCGACGACCCGCCGCGCGACCGCCACCCGTACGCTGGCCGGAACCGTCCTGGCCGCGGCCCTGCTGGTACCCGCCGCGACGGCCTGCTCCTCCACGTCGGACACCCAGGGCGCGGCCGCACCGACCGCCTCCGCGGCGGTCACCACCGCGCCGACCGCCACCGCCACCACCGGGGCGACGGCCACGACGCCCACCGCTCCGGCCACGCCCGCCACACGCGGCGCCACCACCCCGGCCGCCACGCCCACCGGGCGCGCCGCGACGACGCCCGCCGCCCAGCCCAAGGTGACCTCGGGCGTCCGCACCGAACCCCTGGTGGACGGCAGCACGGCCGAGATCCGGGACCTCGGCAACCAGCACTACGTCGCCAGGATCCTCAACAAGGGGCAGCTGCTCGCCACCCTGGAGACGAAGGAGCACGACGACGGACTCGACGCCAACGGCATGTTCGTCATGCTCTCGCTGGACGGCCGGATCCGCTCCTGGATGGGCGGGAGCCACCAGGGGCCGGGCACCTTCAAGCTCGCGGGCGGCTGGACGGCCAAGGTCACGAAGACCGGCGAGCTCCGGTACCGCGCGGAGATCCTCGGCCAGGACAACGCGGTGTACGGCACGCTGGAGGCGGACCAGCACGACGTCGGCGTCGACGCCAACGGGATCTCCATCGTGCTCAGCGCCGGCGGTGAGATCAGCGCCCACGAGTGAGCGGGCGCCGGTGGCGGGTTGGTGGCCCGCGGGAGCCGGTGCATAGGGTGGGCCCGACGTGTCGGCCTATGTGTGGAGATTCCGATGAGTTCGACCTCTGTCCCCGACGGCCTCCTCCCGGTCGGGGTGATCGGGCTCGGTGACATCGCGCAGAAGGCCTACCTGCCGGTGCTCACCGCGCTGCCCGGGCTCGACCTGCGGCTGATGACCCGCGACGCGGCCAAGCTGGAGCGGCTCGGCGAGACCCACCGGATCGCGGCCGGGAAGCGGTTCACCGATCTGGGGGAGTTGATCGGGAGTGGCATCCGCGCCGCCTTCGTGCACGCCGCCACCGACCAGCACGTCCCGATCGTCGAGCAGCTGCTCACCGCCGGGGTGGACGTCTACGTCGACAAGCCGCTCGACCAGACCCTGGACGGTGCCCGCCGGCTGGTCGACCTCGCCGACCGTACCGGCCGCTCGCTGATGGTCGGCTTCAACCGCCGCCACGCGCCCGGCTACGTCCAGGCCAAGGAGCGTCCGCGGGATCTGATCGTGCTGCAGAAGAACCGCGAGGGCCTGGCCGAGGCGGCACGTCCGCTGGTGTTCGACGACTTCATCCACGTCGTGGACACCCTGCGCTTCCTGGCCCCCGGCGAGATCGAGCACGTGGACGTCCGGGCCCGCACCCGGGACGGCCTGGTCGAGCACGTGGTGCTCACCCTGGCCGGCGAGGGGTTCACCGCCCTCGGCGTCATGAACCGGTGTTCCGGCTCCACCGAGGAGGTGCTGGAGGTCTCCGGCGGCGACTCCAAGCGCGAGGTGCGCAACCTGGCCGAGGTGATCGACCACCGCGGCCAGCCGACCGTCCGCCGCCGCGGCGACTGGGTGCCGGTGGCCCGTCAGCGCGGCATCGAGCAGTGCGTGCTCGCCTTCCTGGCGGCCGTCCGTGCCGGGCAGACCCTGGACGCCCACGACGCGCTGCGCACCCACGAGCTGTGCGAGCTGGTCGTGGAGCGGATCGGGGCTTCCTGGGAGTCGGCTGGGAGCGGGCTGTGAGAAGCCCGGGCTGACCGTGACTCAAGTCATCTCCGCGGAACCGACAGTTCACCGACAGGGTCTTGTCGGGGCATTTTCTACGCGCGTATCTTGAGGGGCGCCGCGGGGGGCGGGAGTCCGTCCTCCGCTTCTTCTCTACGCGAGTAGCGCGCGCTCGAAGCGCGCCTCCGCCCGGACCGCCGTGCCACGCCAGTGCCGCACGGCGGAGCTAGGAGTCCAGCCCCGGTGACCACCGCCCCCGCATCCCGCCCCCGCAGAGCCCTGCTGCGCGCCGCCCTGATCCCGGCCTCGCTGGCCGCCTCGTTGGTGCTCGTGCCGCTGCCGGTGGCCAACGCCGCCGCGCCGGCGACCCCCGCCCCGACCGAGGCCGGCCCGCTGCGGATCCACGACGTCCAGGGCGGCACCCGGATATCCCCGCAGGCGGGCAAGGTCGTCACCGGCGTGCCCGGCATCGTCACCGGCGTGCGCGCGTACGGCAGTTCCAAGGGCTTCTGGATCCAGGACCCGAACCCGGACGCCGACCCGGCCACCAGCGAGGGCGTCTTCGTCTTCACCGGCGGCAACCCGACCGTCAAGGTCGGCGACTCGGTGCTGGTGAGCGGCAAGGTCACCGAGTACTACCCGAACCTCAACGGCGGCTCGCAGTCCCTCACCGAGATCTCCGCCCCGGGCGTCACCGTCCTGTCGGCCGGCAACCCGCTGCCCGCCCCGGTGGTCGTGGACACCCGCAACATCCCCGGCACCTACGCCCCGCCGGCCGGCGCCGACGGCTCGATCGACGGCGTGCAGCTCGACCCGGAGAAGTACACCCTGGACTTCTACGAGTCCCTGGAGGGCATGCTCGTCCAGGTCAAGGACGTCCGGGTGATCCAGGCGACCGACAAGTACAACGAGCTGTGGGTCGCCGCCGACCGCCAGGACCAGCGCAGCAAGCGCGGCGGCGTGCTGTACGAGTCCTACCGCGAGCCCAACGTCGGCCGCCTGATGGTCCAGCAGCAGGCCGCGGTCTCCCAGCAGCCGTTCCCGGTGGCGAACGTCGGCGACGAGCTGACCGGCACCACCAGCGGCCCGCTGGACTACAACAACTTCGGCGGCTACACCCTGGTCGCCGGCACCATGGGCACCCTGAAGGACAACCACCTCCAGCGCGAGGTCACCGCCCCGGCGACCGACCGCGAGCTCACCCTCGCCACCTACAACGTGGAGAACCTGGCCCCGGGCAACCCGGACACCAAGTTCGCCGAGCTGGCCCAGGGCGTCGTCACCAACCTGCGCTCGCCCGACATCGTGGCCCTGGAGGAGATCCAGGACGACAACGGCGCCAAGAACGACGGCACGGTGGACGCGAGCCAGACCGTCGCCAAGTTCATCGCCGCGATCAAGGCCGCCGGCGGCCCGGCCTACGACTGGCGCTCGGTCGACCCGCAGGACGGCAAGGACGGCGGCGAGCCCGGCGGCAACATCCGCCAGGTCTTCCTGTTCAACCCGCAGCGGGTGTCCTTCACCGACATCCCCGGCGGCGGCGCCACCACCGCCGTCGGCGTCACCGGCACCGGCGCGGCCACCTCGCTGACCGCCTCGCCCGGCCGGATCGCGCCGAACGACGAGGCCTGGACCAACAGCCGCAAGCCGCTGGTCGGCCAGTTCTCCTTCCGCGGCAAGAAGGTCTTCGTCATCGCCAACCACTTCAACAGCAAGGGTGGCGACCAGGGCATCGACAGCCGCTTCCAGCAACCGGTCCGCAGCTCCGAGGTGCAGCGGACCAAGCAGGCCACCGTGGAGCAGGCCTTCGTCGCCCAGCTGCTGGCCGCCGACAAGGAGGCCAAGGTCGTCTCCCTCGGCGACTTCAACGACTACCAGTTCTCGCCCGCGCTCGCCGCGCTCACCAAGGACGGCGTGCTGCGCGACCTGGTGAACGAGCTGCCGGAGACCGAGCAGTACTCGTACGTCTACCAGGGCAACTCGCAGGTGCTGGACCACATCCTGGTCAGCCCCGAGGTCGGCTACGCCAAGTACGACGTGGTGCACATCAACGCCGAGTTCGCCCAGCAGGCCAGCGACCACGACCCGCAGGTGGTCCGCATCAAGCCGTAGTCCGGGCACCGGTTACGCTGCCTCCCTCGCTGGTGATCACCGGCGAGGGAGGCAGCGTCGTGTGACGGGGGAGTGGAGCCGATGTCCGTGGACTACCGGATCGAGCGGATCGGGCGCACCGACTGGCAGCGGCTGCGGAAGGTTCGCCTGGCCCAACTCCTCGACACGCCACTGGCGTTCGGCGAGACCCACGAGGACGCGAGCGGTCTGGGCGAGGACCGGTGGCGGGCCCGGTGCGACTGGGTCAACGAGCCCGACAAGCTCGGCCTGGTCGCGGTCGACGCCACGGGCGAGTGGGTCGCCACCATGCTCTCCGTCCCGAACCGGGCCAGCCCCGCCGCGCTCGAGCTGATCGGTGTCTGGGTGGATCCGGCGCACCGCGGCCGCGCCCGCGGCGTCGCCGACGCCCTGCTGGACGCGGTGCTCGCCTGGGCACGGGTACGCGGCGCCGGGCGGATGCTGCTCGGGGTGCACGAGGCGAACCCCCGCGCCGCCGCCTTCTACCTGCGGCGCGGGTTCGCCTACACCGGGGAGACGACGCCGTACGTGCTGGACGCCTCGGCCCGGATCCTGGAGATGGCACTCCCGCTGGACTGACCCGTTCGGCGGAAGGGCCCCGGCTCAGCCCAGGTACCGGGCCAGCGCCTCGCCGGTCAGCGTGGACCGGGCGGCGACCAGTTCGGCCGGGGTGCCCTCGAAGACCACCCGCCCGCCGTCGTGGCCGGCCCCCGGGCCGAGGTCGATGATCCAGTCGGCGTGCGCCATCACCGCCGGGTGGTGCTCGATCACGATCACCGACTTGCCGGACTCCACCAGCCGGTCCAGCAGCCCGAGCAGCTGCTCGACGTCGGCCAGGTGCAGACCGGTGGTCGGCTCGTCCAGCACGTAGACGCCGCCCTTGTCCGCCATGTGGGTGGCCAGCTTGAGCCGCTGCCGCTCGCCGCCGGAGAGCGTGGTGAGCGGCTGGCCCAGGCTGAGGTAGCCGAGCCCCACGTCGGCGAGCCGCTCCAGGACGCGGTGCGCGGCCGGGAGCTTCGCCTCGCCGGAGCCGAAGAACTCCTCCGCCTCCGTCACCGGCATCGCCAGCACCTCGGCGATGTCCCGCCCGCCCAGGTGGTACTCCAGCACCGCCGGCTGGTACCGCTTTCCGTCGCAGTCCTCGCAGGTGGTGGCCACCCCGGCCATCATCGCCAGGTCGGTGTAGACCACCCCGGCGCCGTTGCAGGTCGGGCAGGCGCCCTCGGAGTTGGCGCTGAACAGGGCCGGCTTCACGCCGTTGGCCTTGGCGAAGGCCTTGCGGACGGGTTCGAGCAGCCCGGTGTAGGTGGCCGGGTTGCTGCGCCGGGAGCCCTTGATCGCCCCCTGGTCGACGGAGACCACGCCCTCGCCCGAGGCCTCCGGCCGTCGGCACAGCGAGCCGTGGATCAGCGAGCTCTTGCCGGAGCCCGCGACCCCGGTCACCACCGTGAGCACCCCGAGCGGGACGTCCACGTCCACGTCCCGCAGGTTGTGGGTGTTCGCGCCGCGGATCGCGAGCGTGCCGGTCGGCTTCCGTACGGTCGCCCGCAGCGCCGTCCGGTCGGCCAGGTGGCGGCCGGTCACCGTGCCACTGGTGCGCAGCCCCGCCACGTCGCCCTCGTAGCAGACCGTGCCGCCGGCCGCGCCCGCCCCGGGGCCGAGGTCGACCACGTGGTCGGCGATCGCGATGGTCTGCGGCTTGTGCTCCACCACCAGCACCGTGTTGCCCTTGTCCCGCAGGCGCAGCAGCAGCCGGTTCATCCGGTCGATGTCGTGCGGGTGCAGGCCGGTCGTGGGCTCGTCGAAGACGTAGGTGGTGTCGGTGAGCGAGGAGCCGAGGTGGCGGATCATCTTGACCCGCTGGGCCTCGCCGCCGGAGAGGGTGCCGGCGGGGCGGTCGAGCGAGAGGTAGCCGAGGCCGATCTCCACGAAGGAGTCGAGGGTCTGCCGGAGCGTGTCGAGCAGCGGGGCCACCGAGGGCTCGTCGAGGTCGCCGACCCAGGCGGCGAGGTCGCTGATCTGCATCGCGCAGGCGTCGGCGATGCTGATCCCGGCGATCCTGGAGGAGCGGGCGGCAGCGCTGAGCCGGGTGCCCTCGCAGTCGGGGCAGGCGGTGAAGGTGACGGCCCGCTCCACGAAGGCCCTGATGTGCGGCTGCAGCGCGTCCTTGTCCTTGGACAGCATGGACTTCTGGAGCTTGGGGATCAGGCCCTCGTAGGTGAGGTTGACGCCGTTGACCTTGACCTTGGTCGGCTCCCGGTGCAGGAGGTCCCGCATCTCCTGCTCGGTGTACTCGCGGATCGGCTTGTCCGGGTCGAGGAAGCCCGAGTTGGCGTAGACGCCGACCGTCCACCAGCTGTCCGTCTTCCAGCCGGGGATGGTGAACGCGCCCTCGGAGATCGACTTGCCGTCGTCGTACAGCTGGGTGAGGTCGATGTCCGAGACGGTGCCGCGGCCCTCGCAGCGCGGGCACATGCCGCCGGTGATGCTGAAGCTGCGCTGCTCCTTGACCGTCTTGCCGGCGCGCTCGACGGTGACGGCGCCGGCACCGCTGATCGAGGGGACGTTGAAGGAGAAGGCCTTGGGGGAGCCGATGTGCGGGGTGCCGAGGCGGCTGAAGAGGATGCGCAGCATCGCGTTGGCGTCGGTGGCGGTGCCGACGGTGGAGCGCGGGTCGGCGCCCATCCGCTGCTGGTCGACGATGATCGCGGTGGTCAGGCCTTCCAGGACGTCCACGTCGGGGCGGGCCAGGGTGGGCATGAAGCCCTGGACGAAGGCGCTGTAGGTCTCGTTGATCAGCCGCTGGGACTCGGCGGCGACGGTGTCGAAGACCAGCGAGCTCTTGCCGGAGCCGGACACCCCGGTGAACACCGTCAGCCGGCGCTTGGGGAGGTCGACGCTGACGTCCTTGAGGTTGTTCTCGCGTGCGCCGTGCACGCGGATCAGGTCGTGGCTGTCGGCGACGTGCGGCTGCGCGTCCGTCCGCTTGGGCATCGTTCTCTTCGCTCCCTGGGTCTCGGCGGTCTTCGGAGTGGGCTGATGGGCGGGCCCGCCCCGCCCCGCGTCCGCCGTCGGTGTGCTCGAACCCTTGGATCCAACCATCGATCCGACCGTTGATCCGACCATCGGTCCGGCCGGGGTCGAGCGGTCGCGGGTACGGCCGACGGCGCGCGGCGGGGCGGTGCCCGTGGCTCGGCCCGGCTCAGCCCAGCTCGTTGAAGCGGACCATGTTGCCCGCCGGGTCGCGGAACGCGCAGTCGCGGACGCCGTACGGCTGCCGGGTCGGCTCCTGGACCAGCTCGGCGCCGCCGGACTTCAGCCGGTCGTAGACGCCGTCCAGGTCGTGGGTGCCCAGGATGATCCGGGCGTAGGTGCCCTTGGCCATCATCTCGGTGACGGTCCGCTGCTCCTCCTCGGTGCGGCCCGGGTCGGCGGAGGCCGGCTCCAGCACCAGGGAGACGTCGGGCTGCCCGGCGGGGCCGACGGTGATCCAGCGCATCGGGCCGCCGCCGACGTCGCTGCGCACCTCGAAGCCGAGCAGGTCGCGGTAGAAGGCGAGGGAGGCCTCGGGGTCGGTGTGGGGGAGGAAGGTCCAGTGAATGGTGATGTCGCTCATGACTGCAACGCTAGGCGCGCGGCGGGGCCGGGCGCTTCTCGAATCCTGATCGGTCCGGGCGGCCGACCCGGGAGAGGGCCGCGGCCGCCGCGGGGAGCGTCACGGTCGTCCCGGAGGAGGACCGCGGCCGCCGCGGGGAAAGCGCCCGTGCCGGTCGCGGCCACCGGGGAGGGGCCGCGACCGGCACGGGTGGGACGGGTCCCGAACGGGTCCTAGCAGTTGGGGATGGTCGTGCCGTTGTTGTCCTTGGCGGCGTCGTTGCCCCAGTGCGACAGGTAGAAGGCCGACACCCACTGGCCGGCGGGGCCCGAGTCGGCGTCGGTCTTCAGCCACCAGTGGTTGTAGCCGCTGCCGTTGGAGACCTCACGGCCCCAGACCTTGCAGTAGACGTAGTTGGTGCCCTGGTACAGCGTTCCGGTGGCGTTGGTGGAGGTCGGCGAGGCGTAGACGCTCGCGTTGGCGAAGGTGTCCACCCAGTACTTGCCGGTGGCGGGCGGGGTGCCGCCGCCCGGGCAGTCGGGGATGGTCGTGCCGTTGTTGTCCTTGGCCACGTCGTTGCCCCAGCGCGACAGGTAGAAGGCCGACACCCACTGGCCGCCCGGGCCCACGTCCGGGTCGGTCTTCAGCCACCAGTGGTTGTAGCCGCTGCCGTTGGAGACCTCACGGCCCCAGGCCTTGCAGTAGACGTAGTTGGTGCCCTGGTAGAGCGTCCCGGTGCTGGTGGTGGAGGTCGGGGAGCCGTACACCGGAGCGTTGGCGAGGGTGTCCACCCAGTACTGGCCGTTGTTCGACGGGGGCGGGGTGGTCGGGGGCGTGGTCGGCGGCGTCGTGGTGCTGCCGGGGCCGTACAGCCGGATGGCGCCGTAGTAGTCGTCGTGCGAGGAGAGCGCCGCGACCCGGACGTAGCCGCCCGAGTAGGGGGCCTCGACGATCCAGCCCTGCCCGAGGTACATCGCGACGTGGTGGATGGTGGAGGCGGTGTTGCCGAAGTACACCAGGTCGCCGGGGAGCAGCGGTGCGGTTCCGTCCGACCGGTAGTAGCGGGCGACGGCCCGGGAGGTCGGCCACTGGGTCCGCGTGGTGCCGTTGATGACGTCCGCGCCGACCGCCAGGTAGTAGGCGTAGCGGACCATGCCGGAGCAGTCCAGGCCGCGGACGTTGCAGTCGTCGGGGGCGCCGTTGGCGGAGTCGCAGAGTCCGTAGGTCGGGCCGGGCTGCGAGCCGTGGCCGCCGCCCCACGAGTACGGGGTGCCTATCAGCCCGCAGGCGGAGCGGACGGCGTCGGTCGCCTGCGTCGCCGCGCCGGTGGAGAGCACTCCGCAGGCGGGTGCCGCCTGGGCCGTTCCGGCGCCGGCGAAGAACACGCCGACCGACACCAGCACCGACAGCAGAGCCGCCCACCGCAGCGGGGCGACCAGCCACCGCGACAGAAGGTTTACGCGCGTAGTCATGGTCGCGGATTTTTCCGGAGGCGCTGACTCCGGGTCAATGGTTCTGCCCCGAACGTCTCCTGGGTGCCGCTCAGTTGCCGGTTTGCTGGTCACGGGCACGGCGACCGGCAACTGCGCGGCACCCCGAAGGCGGGGCGCCGCGCAGGCGTACGGCGCGGTTACGGCCGGCGGGCGCCCCGGTGGCCGGGGCCGTTGCCCAGGTCGATGACCAGGCGGACGACGAGTTCGCCGTCGACGGTGCGGGTGCGGTCGCCGATGATCCGGTTGAGGTGGCGCACGCCGGGTTCCAGCTCCATGACGTGGGTGAGGAGCGGGTCGGCGGTGCCGTCGGTCCGCAGGGCCTCGGCGGCGGCGACGAGCTGGGGGCTGGTGACGCCGCGGTTGCCGCTCAGGGTGAGGCCCAGGCCCGGGCGGGTGAAGGTGGTGGTGGCCGGGGGCCAGGATCCGCCGGTGTTGGCGCGGCGGACGCCGTCGAGGTCGACGCCGGGCAGCAGGGGAGTGGTGGCACGCGCCGGGACGCCGCCCAGCGGGTGGACGGCTACCAGCCGCTCGCCGAGGGAGCCGAGGGCGGCCTCGACGGCGCGGACGGTCCCGCCGCGGTGGGTGGTGACGAGGAGCGCGACGCTGCCGGTGGTGTACCGGTCGAGCGGCTCGGTGTCGAGGACGCCCACCGCGTGCGGGACGTGCTCCCGGGTCCACCGGAGGCCGGCCTCGGTGCGGTGGACCACCACGACCCGGACCGTCGGGAAGAGGAAGCGGGGCGCGAGGAGGGCGGCGAGATTGCCGGTCAGGCCGTCACCGTGGACGACGAGGGTGTCGGGGGCCGAGGTGGCCAGGCAGGAGAGGGCGTAGCGGACGACGGCGTACGGCTCGACCAGGGTCGCGCGGGCGGCGGGGAGGTCCTCGGGAAGGTGGGAGACCAGGCCGCCGCGGACGGCCGAGGCGCCGATGAGGACGCGCTGCTGGAACAGCCCCGGCACGTTGTGGCCGAGGAGGAAGGAGGGGTCGCCGGGGTGGGTCGGGTTGACGACCACCCGGTCCCCGGGGGCGAAGCCGTCGGCGCCGGGCCCGACGGCGACGACCCGGGCGGCGCCCTCGTGCCCCACGACGGGAGAGGGGTCGTCGCGGTCGCCGCGCAGGATCTGGATGTCGGTGCCGCAGAGGCTCACGTGCTCGGGTGCGAGCAGGAGTTCGCCCTCGCCCGGGTCCGGGGTGGGGACGTCCTCGATGCGGCAGGTGGTGCCGTGGCGGACGATCGCGCGATGGGTGGCCGTGGCCGGCATGAGGTCCTTCCGGGAGGGTGTCGGTCGAAGGGACTGCGGTCAGCGCTTGGTGACGTTCGGCGCTTCGTGACGTTCGGCGCTTGGTGAAGGTCAGCGCCTGGTGAAATTCAGCGCTTGGTGACGGTCAGTGCGCCGCGGGAGAGGGCGAGGGCGCCCGCCATGGGGTCGACCTCGCCGGGCCGGCAGAGCCGCAGACCGTCTCCGGCCCGCTCGGGGTCGCGGTCGGCGTAGCTGCGCACCTCGCTCACCCGGCGGACCAGCTCGGCGCGGTACGGGTCGCCGAGGCCCTCCGCGTAGCCGCCGCCGATGCCGATGAGGTCGGTCCGGGGATCGAGGCAGCGCACGGTGCGCACGAGCTCGGCGACGGGTTCCACGACGGTGGCCAGCAGGCGGTGCGCGGCCGGGTCCCCGGAGCGCAGCAGACCGGGGAGGGCCTCGCGGACCGCCTCCGGGCGTTCCATGCCGAGGGCGGCCGCGACGTGCGGCAGCGCGGGGCCGGCGGCCAGCGCGGCCACGTGGCCCGTCCCGCCGCAGGGGCAGGTCAGCGAGCGGACGGCGTCGGGCGCGGTGGACACGGCCGGGAGGTGGCCGACCTCGCCCTGCAGTCCGTGGGCGTCGACCGGGACGGAGCGTTCGGTGAGGTCGGCGGTGCGCAGGGCGATGCCGCTGCTGACGGTGACGTACACGACCCGGCGGTGGTGGGGCTCGGCGAACCGCTCGACGAAGCTCGCCAGCGCCGCGGTGACGTCGTTGTACAGGTGCCAGTCGACGTCCGGGCGGCGGGCGGTGAGCAGGGCGCGCAGCGGTACGGGCCGCTCCGGGCCGCCGCCCCAGAGCGGGCCCGACCCGTGCAGCACGCCGTGCTCCTCGTCCATCGCGGCGCCGCAGGACATCGCCACCCGGGCGTTCGCCGGCACCGCGTCGGCCAGGGTCTCGACCAGCAGGTCGAGGAGCACGGCCGGATCCTCCCCGGGCCGGTTGAGGACGCTGGGCGCGGGGAGCCGTACGGCCCGCCCGGACCCGGTGCGGATGCGCAGCCAGGTCCCGCCGAGGTCGACGGCGACCTCGGTGCGCACCCGGAGGTCGGGCTCCTCCGTCACCGCCCGCGGGCTCACCGCCGTATCCCCTCGGCCGACATCCCCTCGGCCGACTGGGCGTGCGCCCGGGACGGCCGGATCTCCACCCGGATCCGGCCCTCCCGCGGGTGCGCGGTGACGGCGGTCAGGTCGTCCACGCGGTACGGGGCCGCTTCGCCGGCCGGAGCGGCGACGGCGACGGCGGTGCCGCCGGAGCGGCGGGCGGCGAGCAGGCCGGGGGCGGAGTCCTCGAAGAGGAGGCAGTCGGCGATGTCCACCCCGAGGAGGCGGGCGGCGGTGCGGAAGCCCTCCGGGTCGGGCTTGCCGGCCCGCACGTCGCCGGCGCAGACGGTGACCTCGGGCAGGGGCAGTCCGGCGGCGGCGAGGCGGCGCTCGGTCATGGTGCGGGAGGCCGAGGTGACGACGGCCCAGGCGCGTGGGGGCAGGGAGGTGAGCAGCCGGCGGGCGCCCGGGATCTCGGCGACGGCGTCGGTGGCGCCCTCCTCGCGTTCCCGGATCCGGGCGACCTCGGCGGCGACGGTGTCGCCGTCGGCCGCGGGGAGGCAGCCGGCGACGATGTCCTGCGCGGTGCGGCCGGGCAGCGCGGCGAGCACGGTGTCGGGGGCGAGGCCGTGGCGGGCGGCGAACTCCCGCCAGACGCGGTCGATGGACGCGGCGGAGTCGACCAGGGTGCCGTCCATGTCGAAGAGCAGGGCGCGGGCCGTCACGGCGAGGGGGGCGGTCATCCGATCTCCAGGATGTCGGCGGCGAGCCGGATCAGGTCGAGGTCCTGCTCCCAGCCCCGGCGCAGACGCTGGTCGCCGGGGTCGGTGTCGAGGATCACGTGGTCGGCGCCGCTGTCGCGGAGCAGGGCGATGTCGGCCCGGATCTGGTCGGGCGTGCCGTAGCCGAGGGGCCGGGACTCCGTGGCGACGGGGGCGGTGGTGGGGAGGAAGAAGATCCTCGGCGCGAACTGCTTGCCCTCGGCGAGGGCCTCGGTGGCCTGGAGGCACAGCTGTCGGCTGGGGTGGAGCGGGTGCCAGGCGGTGCCGATCCGGTTGACGCGCTCCAGGGCCCGCGGCCCGTTGCCGCCGATCCACAGCGGGGGGTGCGGGTCCTGCACGGGCCGGGGCGCGGTGTGCACCCGGTGGCCCCGGTGGGTGATGACGTCGGAGGTCCAGGCCTCGACCAGGACGTCCAGGGTTCGGTCGGTGAGGGCGCCGCGGCGGTGGAAGTCCACGTCCAGGACCTCGAAGGCGCGCGGGGCCCAGCCGACGCCGAAGCCGACGACGAGGCGGCCGCCGCTGAGCCGGTCGATGGTGGCGGTGGCCCGGGCGAGCGCGATGGGGTGGCGGTGCGGGGCGATCAGGACGCCCGCGCCGAGACGGATCGTCCCGGTCTGCCCGGCCAGCCAGGACAGGGTGGCGAGGCTTTCGTAGAACGGCGCGGGTGAGCGCCGGTGGGCGTCGTCGGTGAGGGCGAGGTGGTCGGAGACCAGGACGGTGTCGAAGCCCAGCCGTTCGGCCTCGCGGGTCCAGGTGAGCATGCCCTCGGGGGTCATCTGGTGGCCGAAGTTGGGCAGGTTGATGCCGAATTTCACCCGGTCACCGGCCGGGGGAGGGTGAGCCCGAAGGGCGCGTGGTGGGCCGTGGCCGCGGGGTGCGGTGCGGCGTGGAGTTCGAGCAGGTTGCCGCCGATCCGGTCCAGGGGGCGCGGCGGCTGCTGGCCGGGGACACCGTGTTCGAAGAGTTCGAGGTTGACGGCGTCGTCGACGACCAGCATGGCCATCGCCGAGGTGCCCTCGACGTCGAGGTCGAACTGGCGCCGCATGAAGGCCCGGTCGGCGACGATCTCGGTGCGCAGGACCACCCGTGCCCGGTGGTGGGCGACCAGGTGGTCGACGGTGGCGTCGAGGCTCCGGACGCTGTACCCGGTGTGGTCCAGGCCGAGCAGGGTGGGCAGGGCCGCGTCGTCGGCCGGCCGCTGGCCGTGGTGGAGCCGCTCGGCGGTGGTGTCGGCGTAGCCGGGGGTGTCGGGCCACTGCTGCAGTTCGAAGAGGGTGCCCCACGGGGAGCGGAAGTAGATCCAGCGGTTCCCGCGGATCGGGCCCTCGGGGATGGCCACGATGTCGCCGAGGACGTCGACGCCGGGGACCTTCTCCAGGTGGGCGGCGGCGGCCTCGATGTCGCCGACGCGCAGGCAGAGGTGGTTGGTGCCGATGTCGACCAGGCGGGGCGGTGCGTCGGGGGCGGCGAGGGGCGCGGTGGGGACGAACCGCACCTCGGTGCCGGCGGAGAACGACACGGTGCCGGCCCCGCCGTCGCGCCGCGCGGTGGAGGGCCCGGTCAGGTCCGCGAGGAAGGCCGTGGCCTGCGCGACGTCGGGCACCGCCACCGTGATCCGGTGGGCCGGTGGGCGGGTGTCCGGAGTGCGATCCGGGGTCGTGGTCATGCGGGGGTTCCTCCGTGGAGCGGGGCCGGTGCCGGGTGCGGGTGCGGGTGGGTCACGGCAGGAGCAGGACCTTTCCGCGCAGGCCGCCGGCGCCGAAGTCCTGGTGGGCGCGGGCCGCGTCGGCGAGCGGGTAGCGGCGGCCGGTCGGCACCGTGAGGCGGCCGGCGCCGACCAGGTCGCTCAGGGCGCGGAGCTGGTCGCCGTTCTCGTCGACGTAGCTCTTGCGGGGGGTGATGCCGCGCTCGGGGGCCGGCTGGTCGTTGTCGTCGATGGCGACGAACTGGCCGCCGTCGGCGACCGCGCGGATCGCGGCGGCCACGCCCGCGGTGTCGACGACGGCCGTGTGGGTGGCGGCGGGCAGGTCCTGCGGCCGGGTGTGGACGGTGCCGACGCCGATGGCCCGCAGGGTTTCGGCGTCGCCGGCCCGGGCCAGGGCGTCGACCCGGTGTCCGTCGGCGAGCAGCAGCTGGACGGCGATCCGGCCGACCGCGCCGGCGGCGCCGGTGACGAGCACGGGTGCGCCGGGCGGCAGCGTGAGCTTGTCCAGGGTCTGGACGGCGGTGAGTCCGGCGAGCGGGAGCGCGGCGGCCTCCTCCAGCGACACTCCGACCGGGGCCGGGGCGAACAGGCGGGCGTCGGCGACGACCTGCTCGGCGTAGGTGCCGTAGCGGTGGGCCGGCTGGGCGATCATGCCCACGACCTGCCGGCCCACGGTGAACCGGGTGACCTCGCCGCCGATCTCGGTGACGACGCCGGAGACGTCCCAGCCGGGGACGGCCGGGTAGGTCAGGTTCAGGGTGAGGAAGCCGGAGCGGGTCTTGAGGTCGACCGGGTTGACGGCGGCCGCGGTGACGGCGACGCGGATGTCCTGCGGCCCGACGGGCAGTTCGGGCACCTCGTCGAGGGTCAGGACGTCCGGGGCGCCGGTGTGGTGGAAGGTGACGGCTTTCATGCCGGTGGGTTCTCCTTCGGAGGAACGGTGGTGAAGGCGTGGCGGGCGTTGGCCTCCGCCGCGGTCAGGACGAGTCCGCCGTCGGCGACGACCGAGGCACCGGTGACGTAGCCGGCGTGCGGGCCGGCGAGGTAGGCGATGAGCGAGGCGATCTCCTCGGCCCCGCCCGGTCGGCCCAGCGGGATGTCCGGCCGGGAGATCTCCCGGTAGGTGTCCTCGTCGTGGACGCCGTTCATGGCGGTGGCGGTCTCACCGGGGGCGACGGAGTTGACCCTGATGCCGTACCGGCCGAACTCCAGGGCGAGCACCTTGGTGATCATGCCCAGAGCGGCCTTGCTGGCGCAGTAGAGCGCCCCGCCGGTGATGGGCACGCTCTCGTGGACGGAGGTGACGTTGACGATGCTGCCCCGGACGCCGTCGCGGATCATGCGGTGGCCCACCGCGGAGGCGAGGGCCATGGGGGCGAGGGTGTTGACGGAGAACACCTCGTCCGCCCGCTTCAGGTCCAGGGCGTCGGCGGCGCTGCGGTCGTTGATGCCGGCGTTGTTGACCAGGCAGTCGACGCGGCCGGCCTCCTCGATGGCGGCCAGGCAGCTGTCGACGGCGGCCTGCGGCTCGCGCAGGTCGGCCCGGACCGGGACGCACTCCGCGCCGGTGGTCCGCTGCAGTTCCTCGGCGACCCGGCGGATCCGGTCCTCGCCGCCGGAGTACCCGAGGAGCAGCCGGTGGCCGGGGCTGGCGAGCGCCCGGGCGGCGGCCCGGCCGATGCCGCTGCTGGCGCCGGTGATCAGGACGGTGCGGAGGTCAGCCAACGCCCAGCACCACCTTGGGCCGGATGCGGCCGAGTTGGAGCACCTCGAAGGCGTGGGCGACCTCGTCGAGCGGCACCACCCGGTCGACCAGGCCGGCGCCGACCTCGTCGACGAGCGCGACGGCGCGGGCGTAGTGGTCGACGCCGTGCCGGACCCCGACGATCCGGATGCCGTCGAGCGCGATCCGGCCGGGTTCCACGGTCTCGGTCTGCGCGGGGACGCCGACCAGGAGGCACAGGCCGCCGGGGCGCAGACGGTCCAGCGCGGCGTTGAGGGTGCCGGGGGCGCCGGAGCACTCCACGACGATGTCGTAGCCGGTGGGGGCCTCGCCGGTGCGGGTGAACCGCTCGTGGTAGCTGCCGGGCGGCAGGTGGCCGACGGTGCCGGGTTCGGCGATGTCGACGGTCACCGGGTAGCGGGTGAGGACGGCGGCGGCGAGGCTGCCCATGGTGCCCGCGCCGATGACCAGGATCCGGTCTCCGGGCCGGGGGTCGGCCGCGTCGACCGCCTCCAGGACGGTGACCAGGGGCTCGACCAGCACGTGCTCCGGACGCGGCCGCTCCGTTCCCGGGCCGAAGGGGACCAGGGCGTGGCGGGGCATCACCAGGTACTCGGCGGCGGCGCCGGTCCAGCCGTACAGGCCGACCTCGCGCAGTTCGGTGCAGAGGTTGCGGCGGCCGGAGGCGCAGGAGCGGCAGGACTGACAGGGGATCATGGTGGAACCGGTGACCACCTCGCCCCGGCGCAGCCCGGTGACACCGGTGCCGAACTCCTCGACGGTGCCGACCCATTCGTGGCCGAAGCGGTGCGGGAAGGCGGCCCGCCCGTCGACGAGGTACGCGGAGGTGCCGTGGAGGATCTCCAGGTCGCTGCCGCAGAGGCCGACGTAGGCGATCCTGACCAGGACCTCACCCGGCCCGGCCTCCGGTCGGTCGGTCTCCACCAGGCTCGCGGCGTGCGGCTTGTCGATGACGGCGGCGCGCATCATCGCCCCCCGCCGACGGCCCGGGAGCGGCGGGTGCCCACGACGAGGGCGAGGACGGCCGCCAGGGCGAGGGCCGCGCCGACGACGGGCAGCGAGACCAGCGATCCGCCGGCGGAGAGGGTGAGGGAGCCGATCCAGGCGCCGGCGGCGTTGGCGAGCTGGAAGCCCGCGATGTTGACCGTGGCCGCGAGGTTGGGAGCCTCGCTCGCGGAGGTGATCAGCTTGGAAGCCAGCGGCGGGATGATCGAGAAGCCCGCGGCGCCCAGGACGAACAGCCAGGGCGCGGTGAACCAGGTGCTGGAGCCGAAGAGCGCGAGCAGGCCGAGCGCGACGGCGAGCGCGCCGAGCGCGACGAGCAGGGTGCGGTCGATGGAGCGGTCGGCGAAGTGTCCGCCGAGCTGGTTGCCGGCCACCGAGCCGACACCGAAGACGAACAGGAGCACGGTGACGTGGCCGGCCGAGAAACCGGTGTAGTCGCGCAGGAAGGGCGCGATGTAGGTGAAGACGACGAACAGCGCGGCCTGGGCGAGCGCGGTCAGGGTGAGGGCCGCCCACACCGAGGGGCGGGTGAAGACGGTCAGTTCGGCGGAGATCGACCCGGCCGGGCGGGAGGGCGCGCGCCGGGTGACGGCCACCAGCCCCACGGTCGCCAGGGTCTGGAACACCGCGACCACCACGAAGGAGGTCCGCCAGCCGAACTGGCCGCCGATCAGGGTGCCGAGCGGCACGCCCAGCACGGTGGCCAGGTTCAGGCCGAGCGAGACCCGGGCGATCACCCGGCCCTGGAACTCCGGCGGCACCAGCGAGGTGGCGAGGACCAGGCAGAGGGCGAAGAAGGTGGCGTGCGGCAGCGCGGTGACGATCCGGAAGACGACCAGCAGCGGGAAGCTGTTCGCCAGTGCGGTGCCCAGGGTGCCGACGACGAAGACCGCCATGGAGCCGATGATCAGCGGAGTGCGCGGCACCCGGGTGGTGACGATGGTGAGCAGCGGGCCGCCGATCATCACGGTGACGGCGTAGACGGTCACCAGCAGGCCGGCGGTGGCGTCGGACACCTTGACGTCGCTCGCGATGTCCGGCAGGACGCCGGCCACGAGGTACTCGACGGTGCCGACGCCGAAGACGGCGAGCAGCATCCATAAGACCGCGGCATTGGCCTTCACTGCCGCTGCGGGGGCGGGTGCGGCGCTCTCGGTCCTGATGGTGTCGGTCAACGGACACCTCCCGTCGTGTCGTTCTTCTCGGTGGTGGGCGCGTCGGTGGCGTCCGCGTCGGTGGCGTCCGCGTCGGTGGTGCGCTCGTCGATGGTGCGCTCGTCGATGGCGCGTGCGTCGGCGGTGCGCGCGGGGGCGGTGCGCGCGGGGGCGCCGGTGTACTCCACGACCGCGCAGCCCCAGGTGAACCCGACGCCTATGCCGGTGAGCAGCACCCGGTCGCCCGGCACGAGGGTGCCGGAGCGGCGCAGCAGGTCGAGTCCGATGACCGGGTCGGCGGCGCCGGTGTGCCCGATCTCCCAGCCGCGTGCGGCGAGCGTCTGGTCGGCGTCGATCTTCAGCGGGACGAAGCACTGCTTGCGCAGCAGGACCTTGCCGAAGTTCGGCACCACCCAGCGGACGATGTCGGAGTGGTTCACGCCGGCGTCGGCGAGCGCGGTCTCGGCGCAGCGCGACAGGGCGGCGGCGTTGCGGGTCCAGAACTCCTCGGTGCCGCGGTCCTCGACGAAGGCGGAGACCCGCTGGGGCAGGTTCAGGGGGGTGTCGGAGGCGTACTGCGGCATCGTCATCGGGTCGTCGCCCCGGTGCATCCGCTCCAGCAGCGGGTCGCTGACCACGGAGGTGGACAGCACCCGGAAGGGGCCGCCGTCGTGGCCGAGGACCAGGGCGCCCGCGCCGTCGCCGTAGACCACTCCGCTGTCGGAGGCCCAGCGGTCGAAGAGCGGCAGCTGCCACGCGTCGGAGGCGGTGACCATGCCCTTGCCGGAGCCCGCGCACCAGCGGCCGACGAGTTCCATCCCGACGACGGCGCCCGCGCAGGCGGTGCGTATCTCGATCGGGACGCAGTCCGTGATGCCGAGCTCGCCCTGGAGGTAGGCGCCGCAGTTCCAGGCCTCCAGCCCGTTGTGCAGCACCACCGCGTGGACCAGGAGGTCGATGTCGGCGGGGTCGGCGCCGGCGTCCGCGAGTGCGGCGCGCCCGGCGGTGACCGCCATCTCGGGGGCGGTCTCGCCGCGTTCGGGGCGGGCCACCACGACCGACACCTGTGCGGTCTTCTGGTGCTCGATCTCGTCGTACCGTCCGGCTGCCACCATCTCGGCGGCGAACTCACGCTCCTGGGGCAGGTAGGAGCCGAAGCCCTCGATGTAGAGGTTGTCCCACTTCACGCCGCCTCACCGGCCCCGACGAGTCCGGCGGTCGCCCGGAGTCCGGCTCCGCCGCGCCGCGCGGTGTCGAGCTCCTTGAGCGCGATGCCCAGTTCCTCGGGGGTGACGTCGTTGACGAAGCGGTGGTGCCCGATGCCGACAGGCAGGGGAAGTCGCTGCTGTCCGTCGCGGTGGCGCACGGTGTCGGCGAGGGCGCCGTCCAGGATGCCGGGGCGGGCCAGGACCTCGGTCCACAGGGGCAGTCGGAGCCGCTCCATCAGGGTCAGGACGCGATCGGCCTGGTGCTTGGTGACGTCGCCGCGCATCCGTCCCATCACGGTGGTGAGCGCCATGTCGATGGCGACCGCCTCGCCGTGCAGCAGCTCCGGCAGCGCCTCCATCTCGACGGTGGGGCTGAAGGTGTGCCCGTAGTCGACGCACCGTTCCAGGGTCTGCTCCCACAGGTTGGGCTGCAGTTCCTCCAGCATCAGGTGGATGGCCTCGGAGATCACCTGGCGGGCCGCGGTCTCCAGCACCGGCGTGCTGCCCTGGAAGCGGTCCTCGATCAGCTGCGGCCCGAAGTCCTCGAGGAGGTCGAAGAGTTCGGCCGACTTGATGAGCGCCATCTTGAGGATCTCGGCCAGCCCGTTGGAGAGGTGGCGGGCGTCGAGGGTGCGCAGGAAGGAGCGGTCCACGAAGGTCGCGACCGGCGGCGCGTAGGTGCCGAGCCGGTTCTTGCCGTGTCCGTAGTTGACCCCGGTCTTCACGCCGACCCCGGCGTCGACCAGGCCCACCAGCGTGGTGGGGATCCGTACGTAGGGGGTGCCGCGCCGGTAGAGGCTGGCGGCGAGTCCGACGACGTCGAGCAGGACGCCGCCGCCGATCGCGATCACCGGTTCGCGCCTGCGGTCGATGCCGAACTCGTTCATCGCGTCGACCACGTCCGTGACCGCGTCCCAGCGCTTGACGCTCTCGTCCGCGCGGACGGGCAGGAGGGTGGCGGCGATGCCGTGGTGGTCGAAGTAGCGCGCGATCCGTTCCCCGTGGAGCTCCTGGACGGTGGAGTCGATCACGACGAGCCGGCGGTCACCGGTGCGTAACGGGGCGTCGGCGCAGCCGGAGAGCAGCAGGGTGCTGTCGGGCTCGAATAACTCCGAGGCCTCGACTATGTGGTACCGGACCTGTTTGATCGCCTCCACCGTCCAGGACGGGGCGGTGGAGCGGCGGCGGGTCAGGCCCTCGGTGAAGGGAGTGGTGACATGCATGTGCGGTCCTCGGTGGTCGGGGAGTGGCGCGTCGCGGCCGACGGTCAGGTGTCCGCCGCGCCGCCCTGGTGATATGACGGAACGTCACACCTCGTGAGCGTGACGGTTCGTGTCATCGGCGTGGCCACACTAGCATTCGTGTAGCGCTCGCTACATGAATATCATGTTTCACTGGTGTGAAGCCGTCCTTCGGCGCGCGCCTTCGACCGAGCGCGCCACCGACGACATGGGAGCATCGATGGCAGGTGTACGCGGCCAGGGCCGCAAGTTCGATCTCGAAGACATCCTGGAAAAAGCCATGTTCGTCTTCTGGCGGCACGGGTACGACGGCACGTCGGTGTCCACCCTCACCCGGGAGATGGGGATCGGCGCCCCCAGCCTCTACGCCGCCTTCGGCAGCAAGGAGGGCCTGTTCCTCGCCGTCGTCGAGCACTACAACAACGGCTGGGGCGGCTTCATGCAGCGCGTCTTCGAGGAGGAGGAGCGCGCCTCCGACCTGATCCACCGCCTGCTCCACGAGGCGGCCGACGCCTACGCCCACGTCGACTGCCCCGGCGGCTGTCTGATCATCAGCTCCGCCACCCGGGTCTCCGACGCCGGTCAGCAGGTCGCCGACCGCCTCCGCGAGCTGCGCAACGCCAACATCGATCGGCTGGAGGCCCGCATCGGGGCCGACGTCGACGCGGGCATCCTGCCGGCCGGCCTCGACGCGCGCGCCGTCGCCGAGTTCCTCGGGGCGGTCGTCCAGGGCATGTCCCACCGGGCGCGGGACGGCGCGACGGTCGCCACGCTGCGGACGGTCGCGGGGATGGCGTGGGACTCCGTGCGGGTCCTGCTGGGCGAGACCTGAGCGACGCCCCCCCCCCCGAAAGACGCGAACGGGCAGGGGCCCCGTACCGGATCCGTGGATCGGTACGGGGCCCCTGCCCGCGTGAGGGGATCGGGCCGCCGCGGTGGCGCGGCCGGGCCTTCGGGCCGCCCCTCCTGGGGCTTCGACCCGGCTCACTCGGCCCAGTCGGACCCGAGGATCACCTCCACGAAGTCGCCACGCTCGAAGCCCGGTACGAAGTGGGCGAGCACGTCCGCCTTGACGTTGCCGAAGGTGGTGTCCGGGCGGTTCCTGATCCCGTCGGTGAACGCGGCCAGGATGCGGTTCTTGAAGTCGGGTCGCGGGTGGGCGGCGACCACGGCGGCGCGCTGCTCCTCGGTGACGGCGTGGTAGCCGATGCCCAGCACGTCCAGTTCCACGCCCCGGGTGACGAGGGCGATCTCGGGAGCCATGTGCAGCGGGATCTCCGGGGTGGTGTGCAGGGCGATCGCCGTCCAGACCCGCTGCGCCGGCTCGCCGGCGATGCCGTGGGACTCCAGGAAGCGGCGGGCCTCGTCGGCGCCGTCGATTTCGAAGCGCTGGTCGGTACGGGCGAAGCGCTCGGTGAGGCCGAGGTCGTGGAACATCGCGCCCACGTACAGCAGCTCCGGATCGAACGCCAGCCCCTGCTCGGCTCCGCGCAGCGCCCCGAACAGGAACACCCGGCGCGAGTGGTCGAACAGCAGCGGCGAGGCCGTGTCCCGCACCAGCTCCGTCGCCTCGCGGGCCAGGGCGCTGGCCGGGATGCGCACACCCGCGATCGTTGCCGTCGTCACGTTCGTCATGGTTTCCTCCGCTTTCGCAGCCGTTCGACTGACTCCTCCACCTTCGCCCACGGCGTTAGGCTGTCACCATGTCCGTACAGACACGTACACCTCGGATTCAGACATGAGGCGCCGGGTCGCCTTCCTCGTCTTCGACGGAGTGACACTGCTCGACGCCAGTGGTCCGCTGGAGGTCTTCCACCAGGCCGGCCGGCTCGGCCACCCGTACGAGTCCGTCCTGGTCTCCCCGGGTGGCGGCACCGTCACCGCCTCCAACGGCGTCTCCCTGGCGGGCACCGCCGCGCCGCAGGACACCGGGGGACTCCTGGACACCGTGATCGTCGCCGGAGCCGACCTCCTGGTCTCCGAAGGCCCCGCCGAGCCGCTGCTCGCCGCAGCGGGCAGCCTCGCCGTGCGGTCGCGGCGGGTCGCCTCGGTGTGCAGCGGCGCCTTCGTGCTCGCCGCGCTCGGACTGCTCGACGGCCGCCGGGCCACCACCCACTGGCGCCACGCCCCCGCCCTCGCGCTCCGCCACCCCCGGGTGCGGGTCGAGCCCGACGCCCTGCACGTCCAGGACGGCCGCTACCACACCAGCGCCGGCATCAGCGCGGGCATCGACCTCGCCCTCGCCCTGGTCGAGCACGACCACGGAGCCGAGGCCGCCCGCGCCATCGCCCGCGAGCTGGTCGTCTTCATGCAGCGCCCCGGCGGCCAGTCGCAGTTCTCGGCCGCCCTGGCCACGCCGCCCGCCCGCAGCGAGCTGCTGCGCACCCTCACCGACGCCGTCCTCGCCGATCCCGCCGCCGACCACAGCCTGCCCGCGATGGCCGCCGGCGCCGCCGTCAGCACCCGCCACCTCACCCGGCTCTTCCAGGCCGAGCTGCACACCACCCCGGCCCGCTGGGTGGAGAGCGTCCGCCTCGACCGCGCCCGGCAGCTGCTCCTCGACGGCCACAGCGTGACCGCCGCCGCCCAGCACAGCGGCCTGGGCAGCGACGAGACCCTGCGCCGCGCCTTCGCCCGCCACCTGGGCACCACGCCGACCGAGTACCGCAGCCGCTTCACCACCACCCACGACGGCACCGACTGACGCCCGGTGGGAACCGCCACCGCCGGGCCGGGCGGCCGCCGGCCATCGGCTCCAACCGCCAGCAACCGGTTCCGTCCACACCTGGTTCCCGGGCCGGCGGCGTGAGCGGATCTCCAGGGAAACAAGCAAGCATGATTGCTTTTTTCTGCCGACGGTGCCACGCTGCTGCCCGGTGGCGCCCGTTCGTGGGTGCGCCCAACTCACCGGCAGGGGAGGCGCCTTGGTGCGCGACGGCACGGTACTGCGGATCGGCAATGCTTCGGGGTTCTACGGGGACCGCTTCGAGGCGGTGCGGGAGATGCTCACCGGTGGGCCGCTGGACGTGCTCACCGGGGACTACCTGGCGGAGCTGACCATGCTGATCCTCGCCCGGGACCGGCTGAAGGATCCGTCGCTGGGCTACGCCCGGACGTTCCTGCGCCAGATGGAGGAGTGCCTCGGGCTGGCCCGGGAGCGCGACGTGAAGATCGTGGTCAACGCGGGCGGCCTCAATCCGGCCCGGCTCGCCGAGGAGCTGCGAGCGCTGGCGGGCAGGCTCGGGATCGAGGCGGCCGTTGCCCACGTCGAGGGCGACGACCTGCTGTCGCGTCGGGACGAACTCGGCCTGCCGGACGGGCTGTTGGCGGCCAACGCCTATCTCGGCGGGTTCGGTGTCGCCGCCTGCCTGGCGGCCGGCGCGGACGTGGTGGTGACCGGCCGGGTGACGGACGCGGCGCTGGTCGTCGGCCCCGGGATCGCCCATTTCGGCTGGACCCACGAGGACCTGGACGCCCTGGCCGGCGCCGTGGTGGCCGGGCACGTCCTGGAGTGCGGCGCCCAGGCGACCGGCGGCAACTACGCCTTCTTCCGGGAGCACGACGTCACCCGGCCCGGCTTCCCGCTCGCGGAGCTGCGCGCCGACGGCTCCAGTGTGATCACCAAGCATCCGGGCACCGGCGGCGCCGTCACCACGGGCACCGTCACCGCCCAACTCCTCTACGAGACCGGCGGATCGCACTACCTCGGCCCTGACGTCACGGCCCGGCTGGACACCGTGCGGCTCACCGAGGAGGGCCCGGACCGGGTCCGGATCGACGGCGTGCGCGGCGAGGCACCGCCGCCCACCCTGAAGGCGGGCCTCAACCGGCTCGGCGGCCACCTCAACGAGGTGGTGTTCGTCCTCACCGGCCTGGACATCGAGGCCAAGGCCGACCTGGTGCGGCGGCAGTTCGCCGACGCCCTGCCGCCCGGAGCCGGCCCCGCCGAAATGCGCTGGACCCTGGCCCGCACCGACCAGCCGGACGCCCCGACCGAGGAGGCCGCCTCCGCCCTGCTGCGGCTGGCCGCCCGCGACCCGGACCCGGCCAAGGTCGGACGCGGACTCGGCAAGGCCGCCGTCGAACTGGGGCTCGCCGGGTACCCCGGTTTCCACCTCACCGCCCCGCCCGGACCGGGCGCGCCGTACGGCGTGTTCAGCGCCGCGCACGTCGACGCGAAGGCCGTCGAGCACACCGCCGTCCTGCCGGACGGCCGCCGGATCGCCGTACCGCCGGCGCCCGTCACCGCCCGGGCCCGCCCGGTGGAGGGCGAGCTGCCCGAACCGCTGCCGGCCGGGCCCACCCGGCGGGCCCCGCTCGGGCTGGTGGCCGGCGCCCGCAGCGGCGACAAGGGCGGGGACGCCAACCTCGGCGTCTGGGCCCGCACCGAGGACGGCTGGCGCTGGCTGGCGCACGCCCTCACCGTCGATCGGCTGCGCGAACTCCTGCCCGAGACCGCCGAGTTGCCCGTCACCCGGCATGTGCTGCCGAACCTGCGCGCCGTCAACTTCACCCTCACCGGCCTGCTCGGCGAGGGCGTCGCCGCCCGGCACCGCTTCGACCCGCAGGCCAAGGCCCTCGGGGAGTGGCTGCGCTCCCGCCACCTCGACATCCCGACCACGCTCCTGGACACCCCGGAGGCCGCGCTGTGACCGTCCTGACCACCCGTGTCGACCCGGCCGGGCCCGATCACGCCGAGCACCGCGCCGCGATGGTCGTCAGGCTCGCCGAACTCGACGCCGAGTACGCCAAGGCACTGGAGGGCGGCGGTCCCAAGTACGTGGAGCGCCACCACGAGCGCGGCAAGCTGCTGGCCCGCGAGCGGATCGAGCTGCTGGTCGACCCGGACTCCCCCTTCCTGGAGCTGTCCCCGCTGGCCGCCTGGGGGAGCGACTACCCGGTGGGCGCGGCGCTGGTCACCGGCATCGGCACGATCGAGGGCGTGGAGTGCGTGATCACCGCCAACGACCCGACGGTGCGCGGCGGCGCCAGCAACCCCTGGACCCTCCGAAAGGCCCTGCGGGCCAACGAGATCGCGCTGAACAACCGCCTCCCGCTGGTCAACCTGGTGGAGTCCGGCGGCGCCGACCTGCCCAGCCAGAAGGAGGTCTTCATCCCCGGCGGCGCCCTCTTCCGTGACCTCACCCGGCTGTCCGCCGCCGGAATCCCCACCGTGGCCGTGGTGTTCGGCAACTCGACGGCCGGCGGCGCCTACGTGCCGGGCATGTCCGACCACACGGTGCTGGTCAAGGAGCGCGCCAAGGTGTTCCTCGGCGGCCCGCCGCTGGTGAAGATGGCCACCGGTGAGGAGGCCGACGACGAGTCGCTGGGCGGCGCCGAGATGCACGCCCGCGTCTCCGGGCTGGCCGACCACTTCGCGGTGGACGAGGTGGACGCGCTGCGGATCGCCCGCCGGATCGTCGCCCGGCTCGACCACCGCAAGCCCGGCCCCGACCCGGATCGGTTCGCCGAGCCGCCCAGGTACGACGAGGAGGAGCTGCTCGGCATCGTCCCCGGCGACCTCAAGGTGCCCTTCGATCCGCGCGAGGTGATCGCCCGGATCGTCGACGGCTCCGACTTCGACGAGTTCAAGCCGCTCTACGGCACCAGCCTGGCCACCGGCTGGGCCCGCCTCCACGGCTACCCGGTCGGCATCCTGGCGAACGCCCAGGGTGTGCTGTTCAGCCAGGAGTCCCAGAAGGCCGCCCAGTTCATCCAGTTGGCCAATCAGCGCGACACCCCGCTGATCTTCCTGCACAACACCACCGGCTACATGGTCGGCAAGGACTACGAGCAGGGCGGCATCATCAAGCACGGCGCGATGATGATCAACGCGGTCGCCAACTCCAAGGTCCCGCACCTGTCCGTCCTGATGGGCGCCTCCTACGGGGCCGGCCACTACGGCATGTGCGGCCGGGCCTTCGAGCCGCGATTCCTGTTCAGCTGGCCGAGCGCCAAGTCCGCGGTGATGGGGCCGCAGCAGCTCGCCGGAGTGCTGTCGATCGTCGCCCGGCAGTCCGCCGCGGCGAAGGGGCAGCCGTACGACGAGGACGCGGACGCGGCCATCCGGGCGATGGTCGAGCAGCAGATCGAGGCCGAGTCGCTGCCGGTGTTCCTCTCCGGCAGGCTCTACGACGACGGCGTGATCGACCCGCGCGACACCCGTACGGTGCTCGGCCTGTGCCTGTCCGCGATCCACAACGCGCCGGTCGAGGGCGCGCAGGGCTACGGCGTCTTCCGGCTGTGAAGGCCGCCCCTGCAAAGGCTGCCCGAGCAAGGGCCGCGCTCGCAGAGGTCGCCCCTGCGAAGGCTGCCCGAGCAAGGGCCGCGCGTGCAGAGGCCGCCCCTGCAAGGGCCCCGGTGTGAAGGACCTCCGCTGCAAAGGACTCCCGAGACAATGATCACCAACCTGCTGGTCGCCAACCGGGGCGAGATCGCCCGCCGGGTGTTCCACACCTGCCGGGAGCTCGGCATCGCGACCACCGCCGTCCACTCCGACCCGGACGCCGGCGCCCCGCACGTGCGCGAGGCCGACGCGGCCGTCCGGTTGCCCGGCGCCGCGCCCGCCGACACCTACCTGCGCGCCGACCTGATCGTCCGGGCCGCGCTCGCCGCCGGGGCCGACGCCGTCCACCCCGGCTACGGATTCCTCTCCGAGAGCGCGGAGTTCGCGCAGGCCGTGCTGGACGCGGGCCTGCTCTGGGTCGGCCCGCCGCCGGCCGCGATCGCCGCGATGGGCTCCAAGACCGCCGCCAAGCGCCTGATGGCCGAGGCCGGGGTTCCGGTGCTCGGCGCGCTCGCCGAGCCCACCGAGGCCGACCTGCCGCTGCTGGTCAAGGCCGCGGCGGGCGGTGGCGGGCGCGGCATGCGGGTCGTCCGGAGCCTGGCGGAGCTCCCCGGCGAGCTGGCGGCCGCCCGGGCCGAGGCGGCCAAGGCCTTCGGCTCGGACGAGGTGTTCTGCGAGCGCTACCTGCCCACCGGTCGGCACGTCGAGGTCCAGCTGCTGGCCGACACCCACGGCACCGTCTGGGCGGTCGGCGACCGCGACTGCTCGCTGCAGCGCCGCCACCAGAAGGTGATCGAGGAGGCCCCGGCCCCCGGCCTGCCCGACGAGGTGCGCGCCGAACTGCACGCGGCGGCCCGCGACGCGGCCAGGGCGATCGGCTACACGGGCGCCGGCACCGCCGAGTTCCTGCTCGCCGAGGACGGCCGCTTCTTCTTCCTGGAGATGAACACCCGTCTTCAGGTCGAACACCCGGTCACCGAGGCCGTCACCGGCCTGGACCTGGTGGCGCTGCAGCTCGCCGTCGCCGAGGGGGAGTCGCTGCCGCCCGAGCCGCCGGCCCCGGCCGGCCACGCGATCGAGGCCCGGCTCTACGCCGAGGACCCGGCGAAGGACTGGCAGCCCGCGACCGGAACCCTGCACCGGCTCGAACTCACGCTCCCGCACCAGGAGTTCACCGGCCAGGGCGGCCACACCGGCCAGGGCGGCCACACCGGCCAGGGCGGCCACACCGGCCGGGGCACCGGACTGCGGCTGGACTCCGGCGTGGAGGCCGGCGGCGAGATCACCCCGCACTACGACGCGATGCTCGCCAAGGTGATCGCCTGGGCGCCCACGCGTGCGGCCGCCGCCCGCCGGCTCGCCGACGCGCTCGCCCGCGCCCGCGTCCACGGCCCGGCCACCAACCGGGACCTGCTGGTGCGCGCACTGCGCCACCCGGCCTTCCTGGCCGCGGACCTGCACACCGGCTTCCTGGCCGAGCACACGGCCGAACTCACCGCCCGGGACACCAAGGACGTGGAGCGCGCCGCCCTGGCCGCGGCCCTCGCCGACGCCGCGGGCCGCCGCGGCGCCCTGCCCTCCGGCTGGCGCAACCTGCCCTCCCAGCCGCAGCTCAAGCGCTACCGGGCCGAGGACGGCACCGAGTCGGCCGTCCGCTACGAGTTCACCCGCATCGGCCTGCTGGCCGAGGACCAGCCGGGCGTCAAGCTCGTCGAGGCCGCGCCGGACCGGGTGGTGCTGTCCGAGGACGGGCTGCGGCGCACCTACCGCGTCGCCCGCCACGGCGACCGGGTGTACGTCGACACCCCGGCCGGCAGTACCGCGCTCACCGCCCTGCCGCGCTTCCCCGACCCCACCGTCCGCACCGACCCCGGCGCCCTGCTCGCCCCGATGCCCGGCACCGTCGTCCGGGTCGTCGCCGCCGTCGGGGACACCGTCACCGCCGGCCAGTCGCTGCTGGTGCTGGAGGCGATGAAGATGGAGCACCGCGTCGCCGCCCCGTCCGACGGCACCCTCGTCGAACTGCGCGCCACCCCCGGCCGGCAGGTCGAAACCGGCACCCTGCTGGCCGTCGTCCAGCCCATCGAAGCCTGAGGAAGGACCCGCATGTCCACCATCGGCAGTCAGCTCCTGGAGACCCCCGAGCGCCAGGCCCTGCGCCGGGCCGTCGGCGACCTCGGCCGCCGCTACGGCTCCTCCTACTACCTCGCCAAGGCCCGGGCCGGCGAACCCGCCGACGAACTGTGGGCGGAGGCCGGCAAGGCCGGCTACCTCGGCGTCAACCTGCCCGCGGAGTACGGCGGCGGGGGCGGCGGCATCACCGACCTCGCCATCGTCCTGGAGGAACTCGGCACCGCCGGCTGCCCGTTGCTGCTGCTCATCGTCTCCCCGGCGATCTGCGGCACCGTGATCGCCCGCTACGGCACCGAGGAGCAGAAGCGCCGCTGGCTGCCCGGCCTGGCCGACGGCAGCCGCAGGATGGCCTTCGGCATCACCGAACCGGACGCCGGCTCCAACGCGCACCGGATCTCCACCGTGGCCCGCCGGGACGGCGAGGACTGGCTGCTGACCGGCCGCAAGGTCTTCGTCTCCGGCATCGACCACTGCGACGCGGTGCTGTTCGTCGCCCGAACCGAGGACGCGCGCACCGGTAAGCTCAAGCCCTGCCTGTTCGTCGTCCCGCGCGAGACCCCCGGCTTCGAGTTCCGGCCGATACCGATGGAGCTCGTCGCCCCGGAGAAGCAGTTCCAGGTCTTCCTGGACGACGTCCGGCTGCCCGCGGACGCCCTGGTCGGCGACGAGAACGCGGGACTGCTCCAGCTGTTCGCGGGCCTCAACCCCGAGCGGATCCTCACTGCGGCCTTCTCGCTCGGCCTCGCCCGCCAGGCGCTCGGCAAGGCGGTCGAGTACGCGAAGACCCGCACCGTGTGGTCCACCCCGATCGGCGCCCACCAGGGCCTGGCCCACCCGCTGGCCCAGTGCGCGGTGGAGATCGAGCTGGCCCGGCTGATGACCCAGAAGGCCGGACTGCTCTACGACGCGGGCGAGGACCTCGCCGCCGGGGAGGCCGCCAACATGGCCAAGTACGCGGCCGGCGAGGCCGCCGCCCGGACCGTCGACCAGGCGGTGCAGACCCTCGGCGGCAACGGGCTGACCCAGGAGTACGGGCTGGGCGCGCTGCTGGCCGCGACTCGGGTCGGCCGGGTCGCACCGGTCAGCCGGGAGATGGTGCTCAACTACGTGGCGCAGCACACCCTCGGACTACCGAAGTCGTACTGATGAACGCGTCCGCGCTCGGGTGTGCGAAAACGGCGGCCCGGTCCTGGTGGCCGGCACGGCGGTCGTACCCGCCGTCGCGGGGCGGCCGGACGCGGCCCGGCGCGGCACGTGTCGCGGGGCGCGGCGGTCCGGGCGGGTGGAACCCCGCCGGGCCGCCGCGGCCGTTCGGCGCGGCCGACCACGAGGGCGCCGCCGACGGGCGCGCCGCAGGAGGCCTCGAAGTCCCTGCTCCGCCGTGATGTCCCGCCCCGGGAACGTCCATTCGAGTTTGTCGTGCCCGTCCGGAAGGCAGGACACACCCGTCGCAGCGGTGCCGTCGGTGATCGCGATCGCCCCGGCCGGTGCGGTCGCGCCGTCGGTGGGCGCGGCTGCCGGTCGATCGTCCGGTCGGGTGACCCTGGGAGCAGCCGCGCCACGTACGGGCCATCGCGGGTTACCCACAATGGCCGAGCCAGACCCCCGACTGTCCGTATGCTCCTGAACGCGCCCCGCACGGAACTGCTCGCCGGTTTTGTTGCTACGTCAACTTCCTTACTGGAGGCTCATCTTGGTATTCCGAAGCGAGTTCCCCGACGTCTCCACGGTTGACCTGCCGATCCACGAGGCGGTGCTCGGCGCCGCGGCGCGGCACGGCGACCGCCCGGCCCTGATCGACGGCGTCACCGGCGAGACCATCAGCTACGCCCAACTCGCCGCCGCCGTCGAGCGGGTGGCCGCCGGGCTGGCCGAGACAGGCGTGCGCCACCGTGACGTCGTCGCCCTCTTCAGCCCCAACTCGACCGCCTACCCGATGGCCTACTTCGGCGCGACCAGGGCCGGCGCCACCGTCACCACGGTCTCCTCCTTCGCCACGCCCACCGACCTGGCCGGCCAGCTGAGCGACAGCGGCGCCCGCTGGCTGGTCACCGTCTCCGCCTTCCTGTCGACCGCCCGTGCGGCCGCCGAACTCCTCGCCGGACAGGGCCGCCCGCTGGCCGAGATCCTCGTCCTGGACGGCGCCGAGGGCCACCGCTCGCTCGCCGACCTGCTGGCCACCACCGGCCCCGCCCCCGACGTCCCCGTCGACCCGGGCGAGGACATCGCCGTGCTGCCGTACTCCAGCGGCACCACCGGCCTGCCCAAGGGCGTGATGCTCACCCACCGCTCGATCGCCACCAACCTCGCCCAGTGCGACGCCCTCTACCGCCCCGCCGAGGGCGAACGGGTGCTCGCCGTCCTGCCGTTCTTCCACATCTACGGCCAGGCCGCGCTGCTCAACCAGCCGCTGCGCTGCGGCGCCACCGTGGTCGTGCTGCCCCGCTTCGACCTGGAGCAGTTCTGCCGCACCGTCCAGGAGCACCGGGTGCAGGCCCTGGTGGTGGCCCCGCCGATCGCCCTCGCGCTGGCCCGGCACCCGATCGTGGACCGCTACGACCTCTCCTCCGTCGAGTACCTGCTGTGCGCCGCCGCCCCGCTGGACCACGAACTCGCCGACGCCTGCGCCCGCCGCCTGGGCCTGCCGCACCTGCTCCAGGGCTACGGCATGACCGAGCTCTCCCCGGTCACCCACGTCGTCTCCCCCCGCGAGGGCGACCCCCCGCCCGGCTCGGTGGGCCGGATGGTCCCCTCCACCGAGCTGCGGATCTCCGCCCTGGACGGCTCCGACGCCGACCTCGGCCCCGGCGAACGCGGCGAGCTGCTCATCCGCGGTCCGCAGGTGATGAAGGGCTACCTCGGCCGCCCCTCCGAGACCGCCGCGGTGGTCGACGCCGAGGGCTGGCTGCACACCGGCGACGTCGGCTTCGTGGACGAGCGCGGCTACCTGCACATCGTCGACCGGGTCAAGGAACTGATCAAGTACAAGGGCTACCAGGTCGCCCCTGCCGAACTGGAGGCCGTCCTGCTCGGCCACCCGCAGATCACCGACGCAGCCGTCATCGGGATCCCGGACGCCGAGGGCACCGAGTGCCCCAAGGCCTTCGTGGTCCGCGCCCCGGGCAGCGCCCTCACCGAGGAGGAGGTCACCGGGTACGTCGCCGGGCAGGTCGCCCCGTACAAGAAGGTCCGCGCGGTGGAGTTCGTGGACGCCGTCCCCAAGTCCGCGGCCGGCAAGATCCTCCGCCGCGAACTGCGTGCCCGCGAGGCCGGGCGCGCCGCCGTCCGCTGACCCGCCGGGGCCGCCCCGGCGGCCGAAGACCGGCGCCCGTCTGTGAGGATCTTCCTGCCGCGCCCCGACCGGGACCCGCCGCGCCCCGATCCGAACAGGAACCGCCCGCCGCCATGACCAGCCACCCCGCCGCCCGCACCCCGCAGCAGGACCGCAGCCGAGCCACCAGGGCCCGGCTGCTCGCGGCGGCCGTGGAATGCCTGGCCGAGCTCGGCTGGCACGGCTCCACCGTCACCGTCGTCGCCGAGCGGGCCGGCGTCTCCCGGGGCGCGGCCCAGCACCACTTCCCGACCCGCGAGGACCTCTTCACCGCGGCCGTCGAGCACGTCACCGCCGAGCGGCTGGCAGCCGTCCGCGCCCACGCGGACGAACTGCCGGCCGCCGGACCGGACCGCACCCGGGCCGTGGTCGACATGATCGTGCGCCTCTACACCGGCCCGCTGTTCCGCGCCGCCCTGCACCTGTGGACCGCCGCCGCCACCGAGGAGGCGCTGCGTGAACGGATCATCGCCCTGGAGGGCCACGTCGGCCGGGAGGCCCACCGGGCCGCCGTGGAGTTCCTCGACGCCGACGAGAGCCGCCCCGGGGTGCGCGAATCCGTGCAGGCCACGCTGGACCTCGCCCGCGGACTGGGCCTCGCCAACCTGCTCACCGACGACAGCCACCGACGTTCCGGAGTGATCCGGCAGTGGGCGGGCGTTCTGGAGAGTACGCTGCGGCCGGTACGCCCATGACGCCCGTACAACCGGAGCGGCCGGACGCCCCCTGACCAAGGGGTCGCCGGGCGGCCGATGTCCGTGCAGTCTGGAGAAGAACCCCGGCCGGCACGGACCGCGAGGCCCACCCGGCCGGGCACGAGCCGAACCGGGGTGCTGCCTGATCATGCACGGACACGAGTGGGACGCGACCGACGCCGACCTGGCACCGGGCGGTAACCCCGGACGTCCCGAGGGCGCGCACCCCGAAGGCCACCGGCTCGTCCCGCTCGCGACGGCGCTGCTCCAGGACGACGGACTGATCCTGCACTGGAGCGAGGACGCCGAGGCCCTGCTCGGCTACTCCTCGGAGGAGGCCGTCGGCAGCTACGCCGCCCAGCTGCTCACCGACGAGTCCGACCGCTCCGAGGTGCTCGACCTCTTCCAGCGGATCATGAGCGGCAGCGGCTGGTCCGGCGTCTTCCCGGTGCGTCACCGCGACGGCCACAAGATCGACCTGGAGTTCCGCACCTACCCGATCGCCGGCCCGGGCGGCACCCTGCTGCTGCTCGCCACCGCCTCCGACACCCGCGCCCTGCACGCCGTGGAGGCCGACCTCGCGGTGCTGGACGGCATCTTCGCCCGCTCGCCGATCGGCATGGCCGTCTACGACACCGAGCTGCGCTACATCCGGATCAACGAGGCGCTGGCCCGGATGAACGGGGTGCCGGTCGCCGCCCACCTCGGCCGCCGGATATCCGCCGTCCTGCCCGGCATCAACAGCACCGAGATCGAGCAGATCATGCGCCAGGTGCTGAAGACCGGCAAACCCGTGGTGGACGCCCGCTCGCACGGAAGGGTCCCCGGCGACCCCAAGCGGGACCACGCCTGGTCCGCCTCCTACTTCCGGCTGGAGGACTCCACCGGCCGGATCTTCGGGGTCTGCTCCTCGATCATCGACGTCACCGAGCGCTTCCAGGCCGAGGCCCGCGCCGCCCGCGCCCAGGAACGGCTCACCACCATCGCCGAGGCCACCGCCCGGATCGGCACCACCCTCGACCTCCAGCGCACCGCCGAGGAGCTGATCGAGGCCGTCGTCCCCCGGTTCGCCGACTTCGCCACCGTCGACCTGCTGGAGCCGGTGCTGCGCGGCGCCGAGCCCACCCCGATCCCCTCCGACCGGAACGTCACGCTGCGCGCCGTCGCCGTCGGGGAGTCCTACGAGAGCGGTCTCGTGCACGCCGTGGACGTGGTCGGCGAGACCTCCGAGTACGCCCCCGACCGCAGCTACACCCAGTGCCTGCGCAGCGGGAAGCCGCTGCTGCGCGCCCACGTGGACGAGGAGGTGCTGCGCGGACTGGTCTCCAGCGAGGACCGGGTGGCCCCCGGGATGGCGGCGGGCATCCACTCGTACCTGATGGTGCCGATCACCGCCCGGGGCATGGTGCTGGGCGGCTCCGAGTTCATCCGGATGCGCAACCCCGAGCCGTTCACCGCCGCCGACGTCGCCCTCGCCGAGGAACTCGTCGCCCGCACCGCGCTGGCGCTCGACAACGCCCGGCTCTACCGCCGCGAGCGGGAGACCGCGCTCACCCTCCAGCGCAGTCTGCTGCCGCAGGAGGTGCACCGCACCCTCGGCCTGGAGATCGCCTACCGCTACCTGCCCAGCAGCGTGGTCAGCGAGGTCGGCGGCGACTGGTTCGACGTGGTGCCGCTGTCCTGCGGCCGGGTCGCGCTGGTGGTCGGCGACGTGATGGGCCACGGCATCCGGGCCGCCGCCACGATGGGCCAGCTGCGCACCGTCGCCCGGACCCTCGCCACCCTCGACATGCCGCCCGAGCAGGTCCTCACCCGGCTGGACGAAACCGCCACGGGAATCGGCGAGGGCCAGTTCGCCACCTGCATCTGCGCGGTGTACGACCCGCTGGAGCACACCGTCCAGATCGCCTCGGCCGGGCACCTGCCGCCGGTCCGGGTCGCCCCCGACGGCACCGCCGCCCGGGTGGACGTGCCGCCCGGGGTGCCGCTGGGCGTCGGCGGGGTGGCCTTCGAGTCGATCGAGTTCACCATCCCCGAGGGCGGCATGGTCGCGCTCTACACCGACGGCCTGGTCGAGCGGCGCGGCGAGGACCTGGACGCGGGGATCGACCTGCTCGCCCGCACCCTGTCCGGCCCCGGCCGGACCCTGGAGGAGAGCTGCGACGCCGTCCTCGGGGCGCTGGTCACCGACGGCACCGAGGACGACATCGCGATGATCATGGCCCGGGTGCTGCCGCTGCCCGCCGACCGGATCGCCACCCTCCCGCTGTCCGGAGGCGGCCGGGTGCCGGGCAAGGCCCGCCGTTTCACCCGCGCCACCCTGGAGGCTTGGGGCCTGTCGGCGCTCACCGACTACGCCGAGCTGCTGGTCAGCGAGCTGGTCACGAACGCCCTGCTGCACGCCGACGCCCCGCGCCGGCTGCGGCTGTTCCGCGACCGGGTGCTCACCGTGGAGGTCTCCGACGCCGGTGGCCAGACCCCCCAGCTGCGCCCCTTCGCCGAGCAGGACGAGGGCGGACGCGGGATGTTCCTGGTCAGCGAGCTGGCCCAGCGCTGGGGCAGCCGGCTGACGCGGGACGGCAAGGTGGTCTGGGCGGAGCTGGAGCTGCCCTTCGGGGCCTCGTAGGGAACGGCCGTTCCGCGGACGAGTACGGCCGTTCCCCGGGGGAAACGGCCGTACTCGGGTACTGCTCCTGCGCGCGCGGCGGCTACGCGTCGACCCTCGGCTGCGCGGCCGGTACCTCGACCGCGTCCTGCGGACCGCCGCTCGCGGCATCCGTGGGTCCGGACAGCCCGCGCAGCAGCCGCCAGGCCATCACGGCCGCGGCGACCAGCAGCGCGGCGGCCAGCAGCCCGGCGCTGTTCATGCCGTGGACGAAGGACTCCCGGGCGCTCGCCAGCAGTGGCTGGGCGAGCTCCGGCGACAGGCCGTGCGCCGTCTCGACGGCCGCGCCCAGCGATTCGCCGGCCCGGGCGGCCGCCGCCGGGTCCGTCCCGGCCGGGACCGCCAGCCCGTTCGCGTAGATCGATCCGACCACCGAGCCCACCACCGCGATGCCGAGCGCGGTGCCCAGCTCGTACGCCGTCTCCGAGACCGCCGAGGCGGCCCCGGCCTTGTCGGCGGGGGCGGCCCGCAGCACCAGGTCGGCGCCGAGCGTGTAGACCACGCCCTCGGCCGTCCCGACCAGCAGGAAGGAGGCGGCCAGCAGCAGGTAGGTGGTGTCCTGCGACAGCCAGCCCAGTGCGCCCACGCCCAGGCCCATCGCCAGCAGGCAGACCGTCAGCGCCTTGCGGGCGCCGAAGCGCCGGGCGATCACAGCGGTCAGCAGACCGCCGGCCACCGAGCCCGCGAAGGCCGGCAGCTCGGCCAGGCCCGCCTGGAGCGGCTGGTAGCCGCGGACCAGCTGGAGGTACTGCGAGACCACGAAGATCACGCCGGAGAGCCCGACCAGGGAGATCAGCGAGGCCGAGACGGCCGCCGTGAACCGTCGGTCGCGGAACAGCCGGACGTCGAGCAGCGGGGTCTCCAGCCGCAGCTGGCGGCGGACGAAGACGAACAGCGCGGCGGCGCCCAGCGCGAAGGCGGCCGGCACGTCCCAGCGGTCCACGCCGTGCGCGGCGGCCTCCTTGATCGCGTACACCACGCCGATCACACCGGCCATCGACAGCAGCACGCTCAGCACGTCCCAGCGGCCCGGCTTCGGGTCCTTGGACTCCGGCAGCAGCCAGGCGCCGAACACCAGCAGCAGGATCAGCACCGGGATGTTCAGGAGGAACACCGAACCCCACCAGAAGTGCTCCAGCAGCACCCCGCCGACCACCGGCCCGAGGGCGGCGCCGGCGGTGGCGGCCGCGCCCCAGATGCCGATCGCGGTGGCCCGCTCCCGGTCGTCCGGGAAGAGGCTGCGGATCAGCGAGAGCGTGGAGGGCATGATCGTCGCCCCGGCCACGCCGAGCAGTGCGCGGGCCAGGATCAGCCAGCCGGCGCTCGGCGCGTAGGCGGCCAGCAGTGAGGCGGCGCCGAAGGCGGCGGACCCGGCCAGCAGCAGCTTCTTGCGGCCGATCCGGTCGCTCAGGGCGCCCATGCTGACCAGCAGGCCGGCCAGCACGAAGGAGTAGGAGTCGCCGATCCAGAGCAGCTGGGTGCCGCTGGGGCTCAGCGTCTCGCTGATCGACGGGATGGCGAGGGAGAGGACGGTCGCGTCCAGGGCGACCACGGTCACGGCCAGGACGAGGACGGCGAGGCCGGTCCAGCGCTGGCGGGCGGTCAGGGTGTTCATGGCTTATCGGTATCCGGCCTGTGGGCGGAGGTGCTGTGGGTGGTGGTGCTGTGGGTGGCGGTGCCGTCGGCAGGGGGAGGGGCGGGAACGGCGGTGCCGGCGTCCGGTTTGCGCAGCGCGCCGCCGAGGAACAGCTCGGCGAGCGAGAAGGCGGCGTCGCGCGGGGCGAGCCGCCCGTCCTGGATGGACCAGCCGATGCCGGCCACCAGGTCGAAGAAGGCCTCGCTCAGCCAGGCGGCGCTCAGCTCGATGCGGAACACGCCCTGCTGCTGGCCGCGCAGGAAGAGCGCGTGCAGCCGGGCGATCTGGACCTCCCAGAGGTCGTTGATGTCGTCGTTCTCGTAGAGCTGGTTCTCGCCGGCCAGGAAGGCGCAGAGCGCGGCGTCCGGGACGGAGGCGTCCACCAGGCGGCGCAGGGCGGCCTCGGCGTCGCCCTGCTCGACCTCGGCGGTGTCCAGCGCGGAGGCGAAGCGGCGCAGCCCGAGCAGGCCGATCTCGCGGATCAGCGCGTCGCGCCCCGGGAAGAGCCGGTGCAGCGTGGCGCGGCTGATGCCGCCGGCGCGGGCGATCTCGTCGAGGTGGGCGGTCGGGCGGCGGGAGAGCACGCCGACGGCGGCTTCCAGGACGGTGTCGCGATCGGTGGCCATGAGCCGAGTTTAGTTCATGTGAGACATGGATGTCTCATTCTTTTGTTCGGGCTCTCATCTGAGGCATGGAGTCTCGGCGGATGGGCAGCAAAAAACCGGGGACGGTGGTGTACCGTCCCCGGTCCGGGGTGCCCGCCGACTCCGGCCGCCGTGAGGTGGCGGACCGGCTGCGGCCTCAGCTCTGGTTGTAGAAGCCGGTGTCGTCCATCGGACGGTCGATCACCATGACCTCGACGTCGGCCGGGGTGAGCAGGAAGACCCGTCGGGCGATCCGCTCGATGCCGCCCCGGGTGCCGAAGATCAGCCCGGAGGCGAAGTCGACCATGCGCTTGGCCTCGGCCTCGTTCATCTCGGTGAGGTCCATGACCACCGGGATGCTCGCCCGGATGTGCTCACCGACCGTCCGGGCCGCCTCGAAGCCCGTCGGCCGCAGGGAGACGATCTTCGCGGGGGCGGGGACGGCCGGAACCGTCTCCTGATCCACCCACTCGTCGTCGTACACCGCGGCCGGGTAGTTCCCCGAGGGCATCAGCCACCCGTTGTGGTGCTCGTCGCGAAGTGCTCCCATGCCGCGCCTCCCTGCCTCGTCCCGTCCTGGTCCCCCGGGGGCGCGTGCCGTTCTTGACACGTCATCCACTCGTCGGAACTGTCCGAGTATCGCACTGTTCACCGGTCCCGTGCCCGCTCGCAACCCCCGTACGAGTCGTGCCGCGCCGGAAACCCGGGCGAACCCGGGCACATCCAGTGACGCGGCGCGGCCACCGTACGGTTGCGCGCGTTGACCTTATCGGTCGCGGTCACGGCGTAATTGACCTTCTGTCAACAATGCGGAAACGATTTCACCCGCCGCGTCACCCGTTTCGTCACTCGCCGGTCGAACCGTCGATCAATTCGCGCAGAAGATCCGCGTGGCCGTTGTGTCGCGCGTACTCCTCGACCATGTGGGTGAGGATCCAGCGGAGCGTCACCGGCTCGCCGCGGCGCGGCCTCTTGCCGACGGTGTCCAGCGGCAGACCGGCGGCGGCACCGCGGGCGGCCTCGACCTCGGCCCGCCAGGTGGCGAAGTCGGCCGCGACGTCGGCGGTGTCGACGTCGTCGAAGTCGGCGTCCTCGTTCTCCTCGGTCCAGAAGTGCCCGGAGACGTCCCCGCCGAGCAGGACGGACCGGAACCAGTACCGCTCCACCTCGGCCATGTGCCGGACCAGGCCCAGCAGCGAGAGGTTGGACGGCGGGACGGAGCGCAGTCGCAACTGGTCGTCGGTCAGACCCTCGCACTTGAGGGCGAGGGTGCGGCGGTGGTAGTCGAGGAAGGCGGTCAGGGTGGCGGCCTCGTCGGCCGTCATCGGCGGGTCCACCCGCTGGTTCGGTTCGGTCATGCGCGCCATCCTGGCGTCCGGCGGCGCGCGGGCGCGAACGATTTTGCTCCCCGCACGACGGCGCGACGGGCGCGAACGGTGCTGCTCCCCGGCCCCGCGGGGCGGCTCAGCCGGCCGTCGCCCGGCGGCGGGTGCGGGCCGTCCTCCAGAGGCCCACCACGCTGCCCAGCACCAGCAGGGCGATCACCGCTGCCGAGAACAGGAAGGCGGCCGAGCCCGGCCGGTCCGCGCTGGCCGCCGCCGTGACGTACACCGCGGTGGTCGGCACCACGCCGATCGCGGTGGCCAGGACGAAGGACGGGAAGCGGACCCCGGAGAAGGCGGCGCCGTAGTTGGCCGCCTGGAACGGCATGCCGGGCAGCAGCCGCAGCACCAGCACGCTGCGGAAGCCCTGTTCGGTGAACCGCCGGTCCAGCGCCCCGAGCACCTTGCCGCGCAGGTACGGGCGCAGCGCCTCGCGGCCGAGGCCCCGGCCGAGCCCGAAGGCCAGGGCCGCGCCCACGGTGGTGCCGAGCACCGCCAGCAGCACGCCCTGCTGGATGCCGAGCAACAGCCCGGCCACCGCGTTCAGCGCCGGCCGCGGGACGAAGGCGAGCGTCCCCACCGCGTAGACCAGTGCGAACAGCGGGCCGAACCAGTACCCCGGCATCCGGTCCGCCAGCCCGCCGGAGAGCAGCTCGGTCGGGCTCCACAGCAGCAGCGACCCGGCCGCCGCAGCGAGCACCACCACCAGCAGCGCGAACCGCCACCACGGGGAACGCGGTGCGGCGGCGGGCGCCTGCGGCACGACGGGCGGCGGGGGAACGGCATCGGGCTCGAACACCGCCCGAGCCTAACCCGCGCCCTGGCCGCGTCCGCGCGCTGGGCATCGGTCGGCCTCCGGGGGAGGGTTCAGCTCGGTCGGGCGAGGAATCCCAGCAGGCGCTGCCACGAGTCCCGGGCCGCGTCGGCGTGTTCGCCGGCGGCGAGCTCGAAGAAGTTGTGCGGGGCGCCCGGGTAACGGACGAACTCGTGCGGGCAGCCGGCCGTGGTGAGCGCCGCGTCGAAGGCCTCGACGGTGTCGGCCGGGATGTGCTCGTCGGCGCCGCCCCAGAAGGCGAGGACCGGGGCGGTCAGCTCCCCGGCGAGTTGGGTGGGCCCCGGGGCGCCGTTGAGGGTGTCCGGGTAGCCGTAGTAGCCGACGGCGCCGGCCAGGCCGAAGCGCGGTGCGGCGGTGCGGAATGCCTGCCGTCCGCCGAAGCAGAAGCCGAGCGCGACCACCTCGGCGGGCCCGACGGCGCGCAGCCGCTCCAGCGCGGCGGTGATGTCGGCGTCCAGCCCTTCGGAGGTCAGTGCGAGCAGGTGGGGGAGCAGGTTCGGCATTTCACCGAATTCCGCCGGGCGCTTTTCCGGGACGGCTCCGGCGGTGCGGCCGTAATAGTCGAGGACGAGGGCCGGATGGCCCTGCTCGGCGAGCCGGGCGGCGGTCTGGCGGTAGAACGGGGAGAGGCCCTTGTTGTCCGGCAGGACGAGCACCCCGGCTCCGGTGGCGATCTCCGGCCGGGCCAGGAAGGCGCCGAACCGGGTGCCGTCGGCCGAGGTCAGGGTGAGCGGGGCGGCCTCGGCCAGGGGCCGGGGGGCGGGGCCGAAGGCGGGCGGGGCGGCGTCCGGGTCGTAGCACACGGGAAGTCCCTCTCGCGGATCACGAAAGCACGAAGAGCGCGAAAACCGCCGGGCGCGGTGTGCGCCCGACGGTTCGAGACCTTAGCGGGGAATTCCCTCGGGAATTCACCATCATATCGCGGAGAGATCTTTTCCGGAAGGCTTTTCCGGTGACATTGCGGTCACGTTTTCGCCGGGGGAATTCCGTTCGGCCAGCCGCAGTGCCCCGGCGCTCAGCAGCAGGGCGCAGGCGAGCGCGGTGACCAGGCCGAAGGAGACGGTCAGCGAGGTGGCCTGGGCGAGGGTGCCGATGACCGCGGGGGCTATCAGGCCGGAGGTGTAGGTGACGGTGGCGACGCCCGCGATGGCCTGGCTGGGGTTGGTGCCGATCCGCCCGGCGGCGGCGAAGGCGAGCGGGACGATCACCGCGATGCCGACGCCGATCAGGGCGAAGCCGGGGATGGCCAGCGCCGGGCTGTCCGCGGCGACCACCAGCAGGCCGCCGGCGGTGGCGACGGCGCCGCTGATGCGGGTGGCGCGGACGGCGCCGAGGCGGCGGATCGCCGCGTCCCCGGCGAGCCGGCTGACCGCCATGGTGAGGGAGAAGGCGGTGTACGAGGCGGCGGCGACGGTGGCGGAGGCGCCGGTGACGTCCCGCAGGTAGACGCCGCTCCAGTCCATCGAGGCGCCCTCGGCGAAGACCGCGCAGAAGCCGACCAGCCCGATCACCAGCGAGCTGCGCGGTGGCAGCGCGAAGCGCGGCGGCTCCTCCGCGCCCTCGTGCGCCCGGATGTCGGGCAGGCCGCGGCAGACGGGCTGGGCGAGCGCGAGCAGGATCAGCGCGGTGACGGCCAGCTGGATCCGGGCGTCGAGGTCCAGGTGGGCGGCGAGGATGCCGAAGGGGGAGGCCAGCAGGCCGCCCACGCTCCACATCCCGTGCAGGCCGGACATGATCGAGCGGCCGAGCCGCTCCTCGATCTCCACGCCCTGGGCGTTCATCGCGACGTCCGCCATCCCGGCCGTGGCGCCGTACACCAGCAGTGCCGCGCACAGGGCCGGCAGCGAGGGGGCGAGCGCGGGCAGGGCGAGGGCCAGGCACCAGAGCGAGATCAGCCCGCGCACCGCGGCCCGGCCGCCGTAGCGGTGCACGAAGCGGCCGGCCAGCGGCATGGCCAGGGAGGAGCCGACGGCGGGCATGACCAGGGCCAGGCCGAGCTGGCCGGCCGAGAGGTCGAGGTGGTGCTGGATCCAGGGGATGCGGGTGACGAAGCTGCCGGTGACGGCCCCGTGCACGCCGAAGACCAGCGCGATGCTCCTCCGGGCCCGCCGTGGTGCGGTCAGCGGCTCCGGCGGTGGTGGTGCGGTGGTCCCGCTCATGGGTTGTTCCCTCCCGGTCGCGCGGTGAGGGGCGCGACAGTGCCCTGTGACGTTCGATAAATTATCAGGAAGGGACCCTGATAGAAATCCTCTGGAAGGATGAGCTGCCATGACCACCGCGCGTACGGCCACGCCGAGTACCGCCCGGGCGATCAACGACCGGTTGGCGCTCAACTTCCTGCTCGAACAGGGTCCCCTGACCGCGACCGAGCTGCGCGACCTCACCGGCCTGTCCCGGCCGACCGTCGCCGACCTGCTCGAGCGCCTCCAGCGCACCGGCCTGGTGGCCGTCGTCGGCGAGCGCGGCGAACAGCGGCGCGGCCCCAACGCCCGGCTCTACGCGCTGGTCGCCTCCCGGGCCCACCTCGCCGCCTTCGACGTCCGTGCCGGCGGCGTCAGCCTGGTCGTCGCCGACCTGGCCGGGCGCAGCCTGGCCACCGCCGAGGTCCCGGTCGAGGGCGACGGCGGGCCCGACACCGCCCGGACGATCGTCGCCACCTTGCTGGAGACCGCCCAAGGCGCCGGCGTCGAACGGCTGCACACCGTCGCGGTCGGCGCCCCCGGACTGGTCGACCCGGCCACCGGCCGGCTGCAGAGCACCGGCAACCTCCCCGCCTGGCACGCCGAACTCCTCGCCGCGCTGCGGGAGCTGCCCGGCACCGAGGTGATCCCGGAGAACGAGGTCAACCTGGCCGGGCGGGCCGAGTACCGGGTCGGCGCCGCGCGCGACCGCGACACCTTCGTGCTGCTGTGGCTCGGCCACAGCGTCGGCGCCGCCGTGATCCTGGACGGGCGGCTGCGCCGGGGCTTCTCCGGCGGCACCGGCGAGATCTGCTTCCTGCCCGTTCCCGGCACCGTCGGCCTGCCCAGCGCCGACAGCTGCGAGGGCGGCTTCCACGGCCTGGTCGGCAGCGCCGCGATCTGCGCGCTGGCCCGTGCCCACGGGCTGCCCGCCGACCCGGCCGGGGACGCCCCCGCCGCCGAGGCCGCCGTCCGGGCCGCCCTGGCGGCCGGCGCGGCGGGCGAGGGCTTCCTGGACGAGCTGGCCGAACGGATCGCCATCGGCGCGGCGAGCGTCTGCGTGGTGCTGGACCCCGGCTGCGTGGTGCTCGGCGGCGAGATCGGCCGGGCCGGCGGCGCGGAGCTGGCCGGCCGGGTCGAACGGCGGCTGGCCCGGCTCTCCCCGCTGAGCACCGAGGTGCGGGCCGGTACGGCGGGCGGTGGCGCGGTGCTCGCCGGGGCGGTGCTCACCGCCGGGGACGCGGCGCGGCGCGACCTCTTCGGCGAGCCGTGACGGCCCTCGGGTGATCACCCGGGCCGGCCGTACGGCAGGATGGCGCCGGGGCACCCGCCCCGGATCCCGAACCACCGTCAGGAGACGCTCATGGGCCAGCCCGAGGTGCCGGCCAACCCGTACCGCATCGGCGAGGCCGCGGCGCTGCTCGGCGTCAGCGCCGACACCATGCGGCGCTGGGTGGACGCCGGGCGGGTCGCCGCCGCGCGGGACGAGAACGGGCACCGGATCATCCCGGGGGCCGACCTCGCGGCCTTCGCCCGGGAGCTGGCCCGGCCGGAGAACTCCGAGGCGGAGGGCCGGCCGTCCTCGGCGCGCAACCGCTTCCCGGGGATCGTCACCCATGTGGTGCTCGGTGACGTGGCCGCGCAGGTGGAGATCCAGGCCGGGCCGTTCCGGGTGGTGTCCCTGATCAGCCGGGAGTCGGCGGAGGAGCTGAACCTGGTGCCCGGCGCACCCGCCACGGCGGTCATCAAGTCCACCAATGTGATGATCGAGCGACGCTAGCCCTCCCAGGCCTGTCGCTGGAACCGTACGAGTACACGAGTCCCGGAACCGAACGAGAGGCCCGGATGCCACCCCCGCACCTGCCGACCACCCAGAGTGCCGTGCTCGCGATCGAGGCCGTGGCCCACCGGCACGGCCGCACCGTCCGCGCCCAGCACGACATCGGCCGCGACCGGACCTTCGCCGGGCTGGTCGGCCCGGGAGGCCCGGGTGCTCCAGGCGGCCCGGGAGGTCCGGACGGTGAGCTGGACGCCGTCCCGCACGAGGCCCTGCTGGAGTTCGACGGCCGCCCCGCTGTCACCGTCCGGCTGTTCACCCACGACGAGGTCACCGTGACCGTCGAGGGCATCGCCTTCGACGTCGACCGCGACCGCGTCCCCGGTTTCCTGAACGCCGTGTGGTCCGACCTGGTGCACGTCAAGGCGCGCACCTTCCCGCCGTCCACCACGCTGATCGTCACCGTCCCCGGGGAACCGAGCCACCGCGAGGGCATCGGCGTCCACGACCTCACCCCCTGGCTCGCCGAGAGGATCCGATGAACGCCGTCGCCAAGCCGCTCGCCGTCGCCCACCGCGGCGACCCGTACCGCTACCGCGAGAACACCCTGCCCTCCGTCGAGTCCGCGCTCGCCGCCGGGGCGGACGCCGTCGAGGTGGACGTCCAGCTCACCCGCGACCGGGTGCCCGTGCTCCTGCACGACCGCACCCTGGAGCGGCTCTGGGGGGACCCGCGGGCGATCGACCGGATCACCGCCGAACAGCTGGAGGAGCTGCGGCAGGGGCCGCTGGCCGTCCCCACGCTGGCCGAGGCGCTCAAGGCGGTGGCCGCCGTCGACGGCCGCCGACTGCTGATCGACCTGGACGACGCCGGCCCGGCCGCGGCCACCTGGTCGGTGGTCACCGGCCTCGGCGCCGAACGCGCCGTCGCCTTCTGCGGACCGACCGCCGCCATGCTCGCGGTGCGCGAGCTGAGCCCGGACGCCGAGATCGCGCTCACCTGGAAGCAGCCCAGGATGCCCGTGCGCGCCCTGCTGGACGACCTGCGCCCGCGCTACCTCAACCCGCCGTTCGGCCTGGTCACCCCCGAGTTCACGGCCGCCGCCGCGGACCAGGGGCTCGCCGTCTCCACCTGGACCGTCGACCTGCGCCGCACCATGCGCCGAGTGCGCGAGACCGGCGTCGCCTCCATCACCTCCAACCGGATCGGCGTGCTGCGCTCCGTGCTGGACGGCCGCCGGTGACCGAACCGGTCCTGGGCCGGCGGGCGCTCGGCCGAGCCCTGCTGGCCCGCCAGCACCTGCTCGCCCGCACCGACCGGGCGCCCGCCGCCCTGATCCACCACCTCTGCGGACTGCAGGCCCAGGCCGCGCCCCAGCCGCCCTACCTGGGCCTGCTCGCCCGGCTCGACGGCTTCACGCCCGAGCAGCTGAGCACGCTGATCGAGCAGCGCGCGGTGGTCCGGATCGCCCTCCAGCGCGGCACCATCCACCTCGTCACCGCCGAGGACTGCCTGACGCTGCGCCCGCTCCTCCAGCCGATGCTGGAGCAGGCGCTGCGCACCACCTACGGGAAGCGGCTGACCGGCCTGGACCTGGACGCGCTCGCCGCCGAGGCCCGCGACCTGGTCGAGGAGCGGCCGCGCACCTTCCAGCAGCTCGGCGCGCTGCTCGCCGAGCGCCGCCCCGGCCGGGACCCGGCCGCCCTCGCCCAGGCCGCCCGCTGCCGGCTGCCGCTGGTGCAGGTCCCGCCGCGCGGGCTGTGGGGGCGCGGCGGACCGGCCGCCCACACCACCGCCGAGGCCTGGCTCGGCCGTCCGCTCGACCCGTCACCCGGCCTCGACGACCTGGTGCTGCGCTACCTCGCCGCCTTCGGCCCCGCCACCGCGGCCGACCTGCGCAAGTGGTGCGGCCTGGCCGGTCTCGCCCCGGTGCTGCGGCGGCTCGCGCCGCGCCTGGCGGCCTTCCGGGACGACCAGGGGCGGCAGCTGTACGACCTGCCCGAGGCGCCCCGCCCCGACGAGGACACCCCCGCGCCGGTCCGGCTGGTCGCCCCGTTCGACAACCTGCTGCTCTCGCACGCCGACCGCAGCCGGGTGCTGCCCGAGGAGCACCGGGGCCGGGTGATGACCCAGAACGGCATCGTGCACGGGACGCTCCTGGTGGACGGGCTGGTCGCCGGGACCTGGCGGCTGACCGACGAGCGGGAGGTGAGCGTGGCCCCGTTCGCCGCGCTGCGCCGGGCCGACCGGCAGGCGGCCGACGCCGAGGCGCGGCGGGTCCTGGCCTTCGCGGGGGCGGGCGAGGACGGCGCGGTGCGGTTCGAGGCCCTCTAGGGCCGGTCCGGCGGCTCTCCGCCGGGCTCGCGAGGATCCGCCGGCCCGGCCCGGGTAGCTCGTTCGGGTGCTCCCGGCCGGTCCGCCGCGCGGCCCGTCGGAACCTCTGCTGAGCTGGGGCGGTTCGGAATCGTCGAAACCCCCGGCGGAGGCGACCGTGTCCGTGGAGCGCGCGCCCGGCGAGGAGCGGCCGCCGGACCACCGCAGGCCGTACCTGATGCTGCCGCCCGGGCTGCGGCAGGCGGCGGCCTGGTCGGTGGCGGTGATCCTGCTGATCGCCGTCGCCTCGCTGGTGGTCTTCGCGCTGGTCGAGCTGCGGGCCGCGACCGTGCCGTTCCTGCTGGCGCTGCTCGGGACCTCGCTGCTCTACCCGGTGGTGCCCTGGCTGGTGCGCCGGGGCGTCGGGCGGGGCCTGGCCGCCGGGCTGACCTGCACGGTGCTGGTCGCCGCGGTCGGCGGGGTGATCTCCCTGCTGGTCAACTCCCTGGTGCACAGCGCCCCGCAGATCGCCGTCCTGCTCCCGCAGGCCGGGCGGCGGCTGGCCGGCTGGCTGGGCCCCTTCGGGGAGAAGATCCAGCACGCGCTGAGCAACGCCAAGGGCGAGACCAACTCGCTGATCTCCACCCTCACCAACGGCGTGCTCTCCGGGCTCGGTCTGCTCACCCAGGTGATCACCGGTGGGGTGCTGGCGCTCGCGCTGGTGTTCTTCTTCCTCCGGGACGGCCACCGCACCGGTGAGGCCATCCGCTCCTACCTGCCCGAGCGCAGCGCCACCACCGTGATCGCCTGCGCCGAGCGGGCCTTCGACGCGATGGCCGGGTTCATGCGCGGTACCACCCTGATCGCGCTGATCGACGCGAGCTTCATCACCATCGGCCTGCTCGCCCTCGGCGTGCCGGGCGCGCCGGGGCTGGGCGCGCTGGTCTTCATGGGCGCCTACATCCCCTTCGTCGGCGCCTTCCTGTCCGGCACGGCGGCCGTCCTGGTCGCCCTCGCGGACGGCGGCGTCGGCACGGCGCTGTGGGCGCTCGGCGTGGTGCTCGCGGTGCAGATGATCGAGGGCAACATCCTCCAGCCGGTCATCCAGAGCCGCACGGTGGAGCTGCACCCGGCCACCATCATGGTCGCCGTGGTGGCCGGCTCCGGCATCGCCGGCATCATCGGCGCCCTGCTCGCCGTCCCGGTCTGCGCCGCCGGGATGGGCGTCATCTCGGTGCTGAGGGGCGACCCGGACCGGTCGGCGGCGCCGGAGCGCTGAGCGGTCGGCGGGTGGGTCGGAAAGGGGGTTGCTGTCCGGCGGGGAGCATGTGAGCATTGCTAATGCGATATGAGTCGCAATAGTGCGACGGGAGGGGCCGCACGGAACTGATCGAGGTGGCCGAGGCGGGGGCCGGGCCGGACGGGACGCTCTGGTTCACCGATTGGGGTGCCGGCCGGATCGGGGTGCTCACCCCGGACGGGCAGCTCGACGGCCACCTCGTCCCCGGAGAGGGCGCCGAGCCGCACGGCATCGCCGTCGCCCCGGACGGCACGGTGTACGCGGCGCTGGAGCCTGGGCAGATCGCCAAGTCGGGTGCCCACAAACTGGGCTGACGGCACGGCAGCTCATCCGGGGCGGCGAGCGGTGCGGGGACGGCGCCGCGGTGAGCCCGTCCGGAGCGGCCGGGGATGCGAACGAGCGGCCGCCCGACGGCCGGTCAGGAGGTCCCGGGTGGGCGGTCGGGAGGTCCCGGTCGGGGCCCGGGAACTCGGGCCCAGCGGCCCCGGGCGGGCGGGCCGAAGGGCCCTGGGGTGCGGAGGCGGCCAGTTCGGATCATGGATCGCCATCCATTCGCACGACGTTCCGAAGGAGTGCGTCCTTGAGCGCCACCCAGGCACAGGGCGACCCCACCTCACCGCCAACGGCCCTCCCGGCAGGGGCGGTCAGGGCCAGGAGGCCCGGCTCGGCCCTGGTCAGACTGCTGACCACCACCGACCACAAGACGATCGGCACCATGTACCTGGTGTCATCGTTCGCGTTCTTCCTGATCGGCGGCGTCCTCGCCCTGGTCATGCGCGCCGAACTCGCCCGGCCCGGAACGCAGATCCTCTCCAACGAGCAGTTCAACCAGGCGTTCACCATGCACGGCTCGGTGATGCTGCTGCTGTTCGCCATGCCGCTGTTCACCGGCTTCGCCAACTGGATCATGCCGCTCCAGATCGGCGCGCCGGACGTCGCCTTCCCGCGCCTGAACATGCTGTCCTACTGGCTGTTCATGTTCGGCTCGCTGATAGCCGCGGCCGGCTTCGCGACCCCGCAGGGCGCCGCCGACTTCGGCTGGTTCCTCTACGCGCCGCTGTCCGACGCGATCCACTCGCCCGGCGTCGGCGCCGACATGTGGATCATGGGCGTGACGCTGTCCGGCTTCGGCAGCATCTTCGGCGCCGTCAACTTCATCACCACCATCATCTGCATGCGCGCTCCGGGCATGACCATGTTCCGGATGTCCATCTTCTGCTGGAACGTGCTGCTGACCTCGGTGCTGGTGCTGCTGGTCTTCCCGGTGCTGGCCGCCGCGCTGCTGGCGCTGGAGTGCGACCGCAAGTTCGGCTCCCACGTCTTCGACCCGGCCAACGGCGGGGCGATGCTCTGGCAACACCTGTTCTGGTTCTTCGGGCATCCCGAGGTGTACATCCTGGCGCTGCCGTTCTTCGGGATCGTCTCCGAGGTCATCCCGGTGTTCAGCCGCAAGCCGATGTTCGGCTACTCCGGTCTGATCGCCGCGACGGTCGCCATCGCGGGCCTGTCGGTGACGGTGTGGGCGCACCACATGTACGTCACCGGACAGGTCCTGCTGCCGTTCTTCTCCTTCATGACCTTCCTGATCGCCGTCCCGACCGGGGTGAAGTTCTTCAACTGGGTCGGCACCATGTGGAGGGGCTCGCTGAGCTTCGAGACCCCGATGCTCTGGACGGTCGGCTTCCTGGTCACCTTCCTGTTCGGCGGCCTGACCGGCGTGCTGCTCGCGGCCCCGCCGATCGACTTCCACGTCTCCGACTCGTACTTCGTGGTCGCCCACTTCCACTACACGCTGTTCGGCACCGTGGTCTACGCGATGTTCGCCGGCTTCCACTTCTGGTGGCCGAAGATGACCGGCAAGAAGCTCGACGAGCGGCTCGGCCGGATCACCTTCTGGACCCTGACGGTCGGCTTCCACACCACCTTCCTGGTCCAGCACTGGCTGGGCGCCGAGGGCATGCCGCGCCGCTACGCCGACTACCTGGCGTCGGACGGCTTCACCACGCTGAACACCGTCTCCACCATCGGCTCGTTCCTGCTCGGCCTGTCGATCCTGCCGTTCCTCTACAACGTCTGGAAGACCGCCAAGTACGGCGAGAAGGTCACCACGGACGACCCGTGGGGCTGGGGGCGCTCGCTGGAGTGGGCCACCTCCTGCCCGCCGCCGCGGCACAACTTCGTCAAGCTGCCGCGGATCCGTTCCGAATCCCCGGCGTTCGACCTCCACCACCCGGACATCGCGGCCCGGGACGTCCTGGAGCACGGCGGCAAGCCCGCCGCCCACCTGGGCGACGTGGAGCCGGCGAAGTACGACCGGCCGCTGAGCCGGGCGGACCGGGCGCGGGTGTCGTCGGGTTCCACCGATTCACCCTCCTCGGGCGGCTGAGCCCGCTCCCCGAACGCCGTCCCCGCCCGCGTCGCTGCCCCCGGGCGGGCGGGGACGGCCCGTTCCTCCCCTTCTCCTCCCCACCCCTTCGTGACCAGGAAGGCCGGGTCGTGAACCACACCGTTCTCGCCATCGGCACCGCCGCGCTCACCGCGAGTGGCTGTGTCTGGTACCTGCCCGCCATCGCCGACCTCCAGGCCGGCGCCGACCGGCCCCGCTCCACCCGTACGGCCGCCGCGGCCTGCGTGCTGTGGTGGGCCGCGCTCGCGCTCGCCGGCGGGCTGCTGCTCGTCGTGTCGGACTGGCGGCCCGCCGCCCAGATCGCGCTCGCCGGACTGGTCGGCGGCACGGCACTGCGGCTGCGGGCCCTGTGGGACCGCCGCCGGGAGGTGAGGGAGACGGCGGCCCGCTGGGCCGCCCTGGACGCGGGGCCCGCCCCGCGCTCCGACCGGCCGCCGGCGCCGGCCCTGGCCGGGTGGCTGGTGGTCGGCGCGGCCGTCGCCTCGCTCGGTGCGGTGGCCATCCTGCTGTCCGGCGGCGGTGAGGTGGTGCCCCGGGTGGTGCTCGCGGCGGTCAGCGGCGCGGGCGTCGCGCTCGCCTTCCTGCTGATGGGGCTCGGGAACGTGCGGCGGCAGGGGCGCTGAACGGCGCCGAGGACCGGCCGGCAACGTTTCGGCCCCGTTCCGGCCGGGCCCAGTGGCCCGGCCGGAATGGGGCCGTTGGGCCCTGGGTCCGCGGCCGGGGGCGGGGGATGATGCCCTGGGCCCTGCCGGGAGTGTGCGGGGGTGTGACGAAGGTGGAGCCGCGTGATGGCGACCAAGACGGAGGGGGCCGAGGCCTCGGCACCGGTCCGGGTGTTCCTGCTGGACGACCACGAGGTGGTGCGCCGCGGGGTGCACGACCTGCTGGACGGCGAGCCGGACCTGGAGGTGGTCGGGGAGGCGGCGACGGCCGAGCAGGCGCTCGTCCGGGTGCCCGCGCTGCGGCCGGACGTGGCCGTGCTGGACGTCCGGCTGGGCGACGGCGACGGCGTCTCGGTCTGCCGTGAGCTGCGCTCGCGGATGCCCGACCTGGCCTGCCTGATGCTGACCTCCTTCGACGACGAGGAGGCGCTGCTGGACGCCGTGATGGCGGGCGCCGCCGGGTACGTGCTCAAGCAGATCAGCGGGACCGACCTGGTCGCCGCCGTCCGCACCGTCGCCTCCGGCCGCTCGATGCTCGACCCCGGCGCCGCGACCCGCCTCCTGAACCGCCTGCGCAGCGACGCCGAGCCCGCCCAGCCGGTCACCACCGGGCCGGGCCTGACCGCGCGCGAGCAGGAGGTCCTCGAACTCATCGGCGAGGGCCTGACCAACCGGCAGATCGGCGAGCGGCTGTACCTGGCCGAGAAGACCGTCAAGAACCACGTCTCGCGACTGCTCGCCAAGCTCGGCGTCGAGCGGCGGGTGCAGGCCGCCCTGATCGCCACCGAGCTGCGCCAGGCCTCCGCCGCCGCGCAGTCGCCGGTGCTGCGCTCCGGCCGGGGCTGATCCGGCCGTCGGGGGCCTCCGGGGCGCCCGGGGCCGTCCGTGGCCTTCCTGGGCCGTTCGGCGTCGTTCGGCGTCGAACGGCCCTTCGGTCCCGGGTCTGTGACCCGGGGCCGACGGCCCACCGGGCGGGGCTCTCGCCGGGCCCGGCCGGGACCATCGGCCCTCGCGGCCCGGCCCGGCCGCGGGCGAGCATCGCTCGCATGAACCGCGACCAGGTCCCGTCCCCCCGGCCCCTCCCGTACGACCCGCCCGCCCCGAACGACGTGCCCGTCCCGGTCGGCCGGCCCGACCTTCCCGAACTCCGCGAACTCGACCGGAAGCGGGCGCTGGAGCTGCTGGCCCGGGCCGACGTCGGCCGGGTGGTCTACACCGTCGACGCCCTCCCGGCCGTCCTGCCGGTGCCGTTCCGGCTGGCCCCCGGCGGCGTGCTGCTCTCGGTGCCGGCCGGCTCCGAACTGGCCCGGGCGGTGGACGGCGCGGTGATCGCCTTCGAGGCCGACGAGGTGGACGGCCGGGACGGCTCGGGCTGGTTCGTCACCGTCCTCGGCCGCGCGCAGGTCCGCCCGGCCGCCAGGGCGGCCGATCCGGGCGGCACGGTCCGCATACGCATCCGCCCGGAACTGGTCATCGGCCGCTGCCTGGCCTGAGCCGGCCGCGCCACGGCCTTCCCGTGGCCCCGGCAACGCCTCGGCGGTGCGCAGGAGTTCGGCGTTCGCCACCCGGTCCGGGGCGCAGGTCGGGCCGGGGCGGAGCGCGAGAGCGGTCGTGGAAGGCCCGGACGGCGGCGGCCACCGCCCGCACGGACAGCTCGGTGGCGCCCACGGTGGCCGGCAACTCCTCGGCGGTGTCCACCGGTTGATCCCACCGCCGGGCGCCCGTTCCGTTCGCCACAGGTCGCTCGACCTAAGATCGTTCGTCATGATGCAATCCGCTGCCTCCGATTCGTCCTTCGTCCTGCGTTCCTTCGACAGCGGCCACGGCCACCTCGCCTACCTCGACGCCGGTACGGGCGAGCCCGTGGTGCTGCTGCACGGCGGCCTGCTGGACCACCGCAGCTGGACGGACCAGCTCCCGGCTCTGCTGCCCGAGCACCGGGTGATCTCACCCGACACCCGCGGCCACGGCGCCTCCGACAACGCGAGCCGGCCCTTCCGCCCCGCCGACGACGTGGCCGACCTGCTGCGCCACCTCGGCCTCGGCCCGGTGACCGTGATCGGGCTGTCCATGGGCGGCACGATCGCCCTCGACCTGGCGCTCGAACACCCCGAGCTGATCCGCGCGCTGGTGATCAGCGGCAACGGCACCGGCGAGTCCGAGTTCAACGACCCGTGGCTCGGCGAACTCGCCGCCGAGCAGTCCGCGGCGCTCGCCGAGGGCGACGCCGAGCGCTGGCTCGACTCCTTCACCCGCCTCGCCTCCGGGCCCTACCGCGCCCTGGACGAGGTGGACCCGGAGGTGGTGCGCCGGCTCAAGGAGATGACCCGGAGGACCGTCGCCAAGCACACCCCCGACGAGCCCCAGTACCTGGTGCCGGTGACGGACACCTGGAAGAGGCTGACCGGGATCACCGTCCCGCTGCTGGCGATCAACGGCGGCATCGACTCCACGGACCACATCGGCCTGGCCGAACGGGTCGTCCGCACCGTCGTCGACGGCCGCGCGGTGACCGTCGAGGGCACCGGGCACTACCCGAACATGGAACGGCCCGAGGAGTTCAACACCCACCTCCTCGGGTTCCTGCGCGCCCTGCGGGGCTGACGGCCCCGGTCCCCGGAACGGAGCCGGAGCCGGGGCCGGAGCCGGGACCGCCGCGCCGAAGAAGCCCGGGCCGCCCCCCCGGGGGCCCTCAGGACCCGATCGGGGCCTCCCACGCCAGCCGGGTGCCGCCGCCCTCGGCCGGGTCGACGGTGAAGGTGCCGCCGACCCGGTCGGCGCGCTCGGCCAGGTTGCGCAGTCCGCTGCGCCGCCCGCCCTCGGGCACGCCGACGCCGTCGTCCGTCACGGTCAGCGCCACCCGCCCGGCCAGGGCGCGCAGCGTCACCTCGACCCGGGACGCCCGGGCGTGCCGGGCGGCGTTGCTGAGCGCCTCGGCGAGGACCGCGACCACGTGCCCGGCCAGCTCCTGCGGCACGTCGGTGTCCAGCAGGCCCTCCATGCTCAGCCGGGGGGCGAAGCCGAGCGTGCCCTGGGCATCGGTCACCACCCGGGTGGCGCGGGCGCGCAGCCCGCGGTCGGGCTCGCTGTGGGCGCGCAGGCCGAAGATGGTCGAGCGGATGATCTTGATGGTCTCGTCCAGGTCGGCCACCGCCCGGGCCACCCGGTCGGCCGCGGCCTCGCTCTCGATCAGCCGGCCCGCGCTCTGCAGCGTCATCCCGGTCGCGAACAGCCGCTGGATCGCCAGGTCGTGCAGGTCCCGGGCGATCCGGTCGCGGTCCTCCAGCAGGTTCAACTGCTCGGCGTCGCGCCGCCGTTCGGCCAGCTCCAGGGCCAGCGCGGCCTGGTCGGCGAAGCCCAGCAGCGGGCCGGTTTCCTCCGGCCCGAAGGCCGGCCGCCCCTGCGCCCGGGCCAGCAGCAGCACGCCCCGCCCGTAGCCGGCACCGGTGCCCAGCGGCACCGCCACCGCCGCGCCCAGCCCGTCGAAGCGGCCCGCCGGGCCGGCCGGGAAGCGGGTGTCGCAGGCCAGCTCGTCACTGGTGGCCGGCGAGCCGGAGGCGTACGCGGCGCCCGACAGGGTGCCGTCCACCGGCACCGTCACCCCCAGCCGCGCGGACGGGGTGCCACCCAGCGCGACCTCCACCGTCAGCTCCTCGGCCCGCTCCTCCGGGCCGGCCAGCGCCACCGAGACGTCCGCCAGCTCGGCGCCCGAGATCTCCCGCGCCCGGCGGGCGATCAGCTCGACCACCTCCAGCCGGGGTGCCCCCGACAGCAGACTGCGGGTGATCTCCGTGCTCGCCCGCAGCCAGCGCTGGCGCAGCTGCGCCTCCTCGTACAGCCGGGCGTTGTCGATCGCCACACCGGCCGCGACCGCCAGGGTGGCGATCACCGCCTCGTCGTCCTCGTCGAAGTCCAGCCCGCCGCGCTTGTCGGTCAGGTAGAGGTTGCCGAACACCTCGCCGTGCACCCGCACCGGCACCCCCAGGAAGGTGTGCATCGGCGGGTGGTTCGGCGGGAACCCGACCGAGGCCGGGTGGTCGGACAGCACCGGGCAGCGCAGCGGCTGCGGCTCGCGGATCAGCTCGCCCAGGATGCCCCGGCCCGACGGCGGCGGGCCGATCTCGGCGATCTCCCCGTCCGTCAGGCCCACCGTCAGGAACTGTGACAGGGTGTGCCCGTCCGGCCCGATCACCCCGAGCGCCCCGTACCGGGCGTCCACCAGGTCGGCGGCGGCCTCCACGATCCGGTGCAGCGCCTGCGAGAGGTCCAGCTCCCGGCCGACCGCCAGCACCGCCTCCAGCAGGCTGTGCACCCGGTTCTGCGTGCCGCGCGCCGCGTCGATCCGCCACTGGAGCTCCTCCAGCAGCTCGTCCAGGCGCAGCCGTGGCATCCGCGCGCCGCCACCCGCCGCGCTGCCGTCCGCTCCGCCCACCGCTGTCCTCCTCGTCGTGCTGCCCTGGCCGACCCGTCCACCGTCCGGACGCGCCCCGGCCGCCCCGCGGACGGCCGCCCCCGCCGCCCGGCCCGACTCCGGTGCCGCCGACCAGCGGGATTGCCGTGTTCACGGTAGTGCCAAGGTGTCGGTGGTCCGGACGGCGGGGTCGGCCGTAGGCTCCGTCGGGCGGGCCTTTCGTCCCGCCGTCCAGGGCCCTGGGGCCCCTGCCGCCGGAAGGCGCGGGGCTGCCAGGGTGGGGGAGGAGCGGACGGGGCGTCAGAGCGCACCGCGGCCCGCACCGAACCGCCGAGCGTCGACAACGTGTCGACAGTGTGGAGGAGCACTCATGACGTCAACCGTGCTGGCCGGGGTCGACGGATCGCCGCAGAGCACCGCGGCCGCCCACTGGGCCGCCGCCGAGGCGGTGCGCCGGGGCGCCTCGCTGCGTCTGGTGCACGCCTGGCCGTGGCTGACCGACGGCGTGTCCTCCTTCGCCGAGGCGGACGACCTGCCGCAGGCCGTCCGCCGCACCCTGGCCGCGGCCGCCGAGGACGTCCGCGCCCTGTACCCGGACCTGGCCGTGGAGACCGACGCCGTGCTGGACGCGCCGGCGGACGGCCTGGTGGCCGCCGCCGCGGAGGCGGAGCTGCTGGTGCTCGGCTCGCGCGGCCGCGGCGGCTTCACCGGCCTGCTGCTGGGCTCGGTCAGCATGTCGGCGGCCGGGCGCAGCACCGTGCCGCTGGTCGTGGTCCGCGAGGAGGGCGAGGCCGGCGCGGGCGAGGTGGTGGTCGGCGTCGACGTCCACGCCCCGGAGGCCGAGGTGCTCGACTTCGCCTTCCGCGAGGCGGCCCTGCGCGGAGTCCCGGTCCGGGCGGTGCACGGCTGGGAGCTGCCGCCGGTTTTCGGCTACGCGGGCGGGCCCGTCCCCGCGGCCGAGCTCGCCCAGCTGGAGGCGCTGGAGGCCAAGCTGCTCTCGCTCGCCCTGGCCGGCCCGCGCGAGCAGCACCCGGGCGTCGAGGTGGTCGAGGACGTGCAGCTCGGCGCCGCCCGCGCCCTGGTCGAGGCCTCCGCCGGCGCCGCGCTGGTCGTGGTCGGCCGGGGCCGGCGCCCGGTCGAGTTCGGGCCCCGGCTCGGCCGGATCGCGCACGCCGTCCTGCACCACGCCGAAGCCCCCGTCGCGGTCGTTCCGCACGGGTGACGAACGGCCCGTCCGGTGGATCCGCCCCCGTCCCGATCCACCGGACGGGCCCGAGGACGGGCCCAAGGGCCCTGTCCTCGGCCACGCGGGGCGCGCACGCTCGTAAGCAGCGGGACCGTGGAGAACGGGCCCGTGGACAGCGGGACTCGCGGGCCCGTGCTGCCGACCCGGCGGTCGGAGCCGAAGCCCCGCGGTCGAAGGAGTGGATCGCCATGACGCTCGACCCGGCTCTCACCCAGATGCTCAGCGCGGCCGACCTGCACCTGCTGGCCGCCGCCGGCGGCGCCGCGCCGTCGATGCACAACAGCCAGCCATGGCGCTTCGTGCCGACCCCGGACGGGCGCGGACTCGCCGTCCACGCCGACGCCGGGCGCTCCGTTCCGCTGGCCGACCCGGTCGGCGCCGCGGTGCACGTCGCGGTCGGCGCGGCCGTGTTCAACCTGCGGGTGGCGGCCGGGCGGCTGGACCGGGAACCGCTGGTCCGGCTGTTGCCCGACGTCGCCGATCCCGGTCTGCTCGCCGTGCTCGACCTCTCCCGGCCGGCCGCCGAGGAGGCGCCCTTCGGCCGCGACCTCTACCCCGCGATCGCCGCCCGGCACTCCAGCCGCGAGCCCTTCACCCAGCGCGACGTTCCCGAGGCGGTGATCGGCGAGCTGATGGCCGCCGCCCGCGAGGAGGGCGTCGCGCTCGCCGCGCTGGAGGAGGACGGCGTACGGCGGGTGCAGGCGCTCACCGCGGAGGCCGAGCGCCGCAACGCCGCCGACCCGGCCCGCACCGCCGAGTCCCGCGCCTGGCTGCGCAGCGACGACGGCACCGCCGGGGACGGCATCCCGCAGGCCGCGCTCGGCCCGCAGGACCACGACGCCCGGGTGCCGATGCGCGAGTTCGCCGGCCGCCCGCCGGAGGCGCCCGGGCGGCCCTCCCAGCGGTTCGAGGCGCTGCCCCAGCTGTTGACCCTCACCACCCCCGGCGACGGCCCGCTGGACTGGCTGCGCACCGGACAGGCGCTGGAGCGGGTCTGGCTCCTGGCCACGCTGCACGGCGTCCGGCTCACCGTCTGGCACCAGGCGATCGAGTGGCCGGACACCCGCTGGGCGCTGCGCGACCCGGCCGCCGGGCCGGGCCACGTCCAGCTGGTGCTGCGGGCCGGCTACGGCCCGCCCGGCGCGGCCACCCCGCGCCGCACGGCCGAGGAGACGCTCGGGGAGGGGACTGCCTGAGCAGGGGGACAGGGCGTGTTCCGCGGAGGTCGGAGGAAGACCTCGCGGAACACGCCCTGTCGCCGTTCAGCGCGGCCGTTCGGCCGCGGGCAGTACCTGGGCGGCGAGCCGCAGCGGTGGGCTGTGCCGGAAGGTGAGGGTGAACTCCACCCACTGGCCGGCCCGCAGCGGCGGCGGATCGGCGATCATCAGGTCCGCGTCCTCCGGGGTCATCCGCAGTTCGCCGCGGCCCGGGACCGGCAGTGACGGCGCCGGCTCCCAGCGGCCCGCCGCCCCCTGGTGTAGATGCCGCTTCGGGGTGATCCGGCCACCGAACTCCCAGCTGGCGTCGGTCAGTTCGTCCGGCACGTCGCCCGGGTTGCGGACCGTGAAGAAGGCCGCCGTGGCGGAGGCCGCCCCCGCCGTCGGCAGCAGCACCCAGCCCGGCCCGGCCTCCACCGGGCGGGCGCGGCCGGCCCCGCCGACCGCCGTCCACCCGGTGAGCAGGGCCAGGGCCAGCACCGCCGCGCCGACCGGCGGGCCGGCCACCCCGAGCCGCTCGGACGCCTTCACCGCCGTCCTCCCCTTCGGACCCCTCGCCATCGTCTTCCCCTTCGGCCCCGTCACCGCCGTCTTCCCCTTCGGGCCCGTCACCGCCGTCCTCCCCGGCGCTGCGCCCGCCCCGGCTCCCAGGTGCGCAGCCGCAGGCTGTTGCCCACCACGAGCAGCGAGCTGAGCGACATCGCGACCGCAGCCAGCATCGGGTTGAGCAGTCCGACCGCCGCCAGCGGGATCAGCACCAGGTTGTAGCCGAAGGCCCAGAGCAGGTTGGCCCGGATGGTCGCGAGGGTCCGCCGCGCCAGCCGTACGGCGTCCACCACCGCTTCGATGTCGCCGCGCACCAGGGTCAGCCCGGCCGCGCCGATCGCGGCGTCGCTGCCGGAGGCCAGCGCCGCCCCGAGGTCCGCCGAGGCCAGTGCGACCGCGTCGTTGACGCCGTCGCCGACCACCGCCACCGTCCGTCCGGCGGCGCGCAGTTCGGCCACCACCTCGGCCTTGCGCTCGGGGGAGGCCGAGGCGTGCACCCGCTCGATCCCCAGCTCGGCCGCCACCGCCCGCGCGGCGCCGGGGCCGTCCCCGGTCAGCAGCACGGTCTCCAGGCCCAGCCCGCGCAGCCGGTGGAGCGCTCGCCAGCTGCCCGGGCGCAGCGTGTCGCCGACCGCCAGGACGGCCGCGGGCCGCCCGTCCAGCTCGACGGCGACGGCCGTGCGGCCCGCCTCCCCGGCCCGCGCGGCCGCTTCGGCCAGGGCCGGCGGCAGGACGGTGTCGTCCGGTCGCACCACCCGTACGGTCCGGCCCTCGACCGTCCCGGACACCCCGAGCCCGGTGGTGGCCGCGAAACCCGCCACGGCCGGCGGCGGCCCGCAGCGCTCCCGGGCCGCCGCCGCGACGGCCCGGCCGATCGGGTGCTCGGAGCGGTGCTCGACGGCGCCCGCCCACCGCAGGGCCTCGTCCTGCGGGAGGCCGTCGGCGGTGGTGACGGCCGCCAGCTCCATCCGGCCGGTGGTCAGCGTCCCGGTCTTGTCCATCACCACCGTGTCCACCCGGCGCAGGCTCTCCAGCACCTCGGGGCCGCGCACCAGCACGCCCAGTTCCGCGCCGCGTCCGGTCGCCGCCAGCAGCGCCGTCGGCGTGGCCAGGCCGAGCGCGCACGGGCAGGCCACCACCAGCACCGCGACCGCCGCCGTCACCGCCGCCTGCGGGGCCGCGCCCGCGCCCAGCCAGAAGCCGAGCACGCTCGCGGCGATCGCCAGCACGCAGGGCACGAAGACTCCGGCCACCGCGTCGGCCAGCCGCTGGGCCCGCGCCTTGCCGGCCTGGGCCTGCGCCACCAGCGCGGTGATCCGCGCCAGTTGGGTGTCCGCGCCGACGGCGGTGGCCCGGACCACCAGGGCGCCGCCGACGTTGACCGTCGCACCCGCCACCGGATCCCCGGGGCCGACCTCGACCGGCACGCTCTCCCCGGTCAGCAGACCCAGGTCGAGCGCCGAACCGCCCTCGAGCACCATCCCGTCGGTGGCCACCCGCTCGCCCGGCCGCACCACGAACTCCTGCCCGGGCAGCAGCAGTTCGATCGGCACCAGGCGCTCTTCTCCGTCCGCCTCCCGCAGGCACACCTGCTTGGCGCCCAGCTCAGCCAGCGCCCGCAGCGCGGACCCGCTGCGCCGGCGCACCCGGCCCTCCAGCAGCCGCCCGGCCAGCACGAACAGCGGCACGCCGACCGCCGCCTCCAGGTACACGTGCGCGGTGCCGCCGCCGTCGGCGGTCAGCGAGAACGGCATCCGCATGTCCGGATCGCCGGCCCCGCCGAGGAACAGCGCGTACGCGGACCAGCCGAAGGAGGCCACCACACCCAGGCTGACCAGGGTGTCCATGGTCGCCGCCGCGTGCCGCAGACCCCGCAGGGCCCGGCGGTGGAAACCGGCCGAGCCCCAGGTCACCACCGGGACGGCGAGGGCGAAACAGACCCACTGCCAGGCGGTGAACTGCGCCGACGGCACCATCGACAGCACCAGTACCGGGACGGCCAGCAGGGCGGTGACCAGCAGCCGCCACCGCTCGTCCGGCTCCTCGGCCGCCGCCACGACCGGAGCCCCCGCGGGCAGCGGCTCGGCGGTGTAGCCCGCCCGTTCGACCGCCGCCACCAGCTCCGCGACCGGAACCCCGGCCGGGTGCAGCACCCGGGCCCGCCCGGTCGCCAGGTTCACCCCGGCCGTCACCCCGTCGATCCGGGCCAGCCGCTTCTCCACCCGGCCCACGCAGGCGGCGCAGGTCATCCCGCCGACCGCCAGATCGGTGGCGACCACGGGCTCGGCGACGGCGCTCACCGCATCCCGCCCATGTCGTGCCCACCCATCCCGGGCGACGCCCCGCCGCCGCTGCTCGGCCGCAGCCCGGGCGCCACCGGCCCCACCTGACGGCCCACCCCGTAGGCCACCACGAACACCACCACCAGCAGCAGGAGGAACCCCGCCAGCACACTCAACGGCCGGACACCCGGCGACTTCGCACTCACCCCCCAGCAGTCGGACGCGACCGCGCGGTGGTTCCCGTACGGTCCGAAATCGGGACGCGAACAACCGGGCGCGAATAATCGGATGACGGGCCGTGGCCCGACCGGGTAGCGTCCGGGACGGCGCCTCCCGATGCGCCTGGCCCCGGTTACTTCCTTTCGAAAACCATCAAGTGACACCGGTGCCGATCTGATCCCGGGAGGCGCCCGTCCCGGCGCGCGCCCTCCTCGGCCCGCGCCCGCTCCCGCGTGCCCCGCCCCGTCCTTCCCCTCCCGCTCCGGCCCGACCACCCACCAGGGGGACCTCTGCATGACCCGGTTCAACCGCCAACGGACCAAGGCCGCCACCAGGGCCGAGATCCAGCGAGAACTACCGGGACTGACCGGGCGAGGGGTGCCCTCCCCGCTCTCCACCCACGGCCTGTGGCCGATCCCGGCGGTCGCGCACCTGCGCTCGGCGCCGCCGCCGGTGGTCCGCGGCGCGGCGGCCACCCGGCGAAGGGCGGCCGACCCGGGAACGGCGGTCACCAACCACCAGGGCGGCACCGGTTACGTCCGGGAGCCGAAGGAGGAGCTCTTCCTCCTCGCCGTCTCCCACCTGTACGGCCAGGAGAGCTTCTACGAGTCGGCCGTCGAACGCGACGCGCGGTACGTGCGGCTGATCCGCGAACACGCCCTCAGCGACCCCGAGTGGACCCTCGGCCTGCTGCGCTGGCTTCGCGCCGAGTTCCGCATCCGGACGGCAGCGCTGGTCGGGGCCGTCGAGTTCGTCCACGCCCGGGCGGTGGCCGGCGCCGCCGGGTACTCCCGCCAGGCCGTCGACGCCGTGCTCCAACGCCCCGACGAGCCGGGGGAGTTGCTGGCACACTGGACCGGCCGGTACGGCCGCCGGCTGCCCCAGCCGCTGCGCCGCGGCATCGGCGACGCGGTCCGCCGGCTCTACACCGGCCGCGCGCTGCTGAAGTACGACACTCCCTCGCACGCCTTCCGCTTCGGTGACGTCCTGGAGCTCACCCACCCCGCGCCCGACCCCGACAAGCCCTGGCAGGGCGCGCTGTTCCGGTACGCCCTGGACCGCCGCCACCACCCGGACCGCGCCCTGCCGCCCGCCGACCAGCGCCTGCTGGGCGCCCACCACGCGCTGCTCGGCGTCCCGTCGGCCGGCCGCCGCGCGCTGGTCACCGAGCCCGGCGGCGCGCAGCGCCTCGCCGAGGCCGGGATGACCTGGGAGGCCCTGGCCGGCTGGTTGCAGGGACCGCTGGACGCCGCCGCCTGGGAGGCCGTCATCCCCGCGATGGGCCCGATGGCGCTGGTGCGCAACCTCCGCAACTTCGACCAGGCCGGGATCCACGACGAGGCGGCGGCGGAGGTGGCCCGCCGGATCGCCGACCCGCAGGAGGTCCGGCGCTCCCGGCAGTTCCCGTTCCGCTTCCTCGCCGCCCACCGGGCCACCCGCTCGTCGCGCTGGTCCGAGCCCCTGGAGACCGCCCTCGGCCACTCGCTGGCCAGGGTGCCCGCACTGCCCGGCCGCACCCTGGTGCTGGTGGACCGCTCGGGCTCGATGTTCGACCTCCCGTCGGCCCGGACCCAGCTGAACCGGGCGGACACGGCCGCAGTCTTCGGCACCGCGCTGGCCCTGCGGGCCGAACGGGCCGACCTGGTCCAGTTCGGCAGCGGCAGCCGGTTGGTCGAACCGGAGCCGTCGGTGCTGGGGACGCTGCGCCTCTTCCGCGATCTGGGCGGCACCGACACGGCCGGCGCGGTCCGCCGGCACTACCGGGAGCACGACCGGGTGGTCGTGGTGACCGACGAGCAGGCCCACTGGTCGCGGGCGGACCCGTTCGCGCCCGTCCCCGAGGACGTCCCGGTCTACACCTGGAACCTGGCCGGCTACGCCGTCGGCCATGCGGAGCCCGGCCCGCGCCGCTACACCCTCGGCGGCCTCAGCGACGCGTCCTTCGAACTGATCCCGCTGCTGGAGAGCGGCCGGGACGGCGGCCACCCCTGGGAGAGGTCAGCTCCGGACACTGCGGGGCCCGGTCACCCCGGCGCCCAACGCGCCGACGCGGGAGCGTAGTTCACGGTCGGCGGTGACGACCAGGCAGGTCCGCCCCGGATCCTCGGTACGGGCGGCGCGGACCAGCTCCACGATCCGGTCGTCCCCGCTGCCGCTCGCCTCGACCACCCGAACCCGCGGCAGCCCGGCGACGCCCCTGGCCGCTCCCTCCACCACCAGGACCACCTCCAGCGGCCCCGGCAGCTCCGGCACGCCCCGGGCGGCGACGGCGGCCAGCCCGTCCCTCAGCCGCTCGGCGGCGCCCCGCCGGTCCCGCCACCAGCCGTCCGGTACGGAGCCGACCACGTTCGCGCCGTCGACGACCAGCAGGGGGAGCGGTTCGGCCTCGTTCTGTTCCATGGCCGCCAGCCTGCCACGCCGGCCGGCGCGGCCGTGCCGGCCGCAGCGGAGCCGGGCCCGCCCCGGCGGGGACGGTGACGCTCGACGGGGCGCGGGCGCCGTTCGGCCGAACCGGCGATGTGGGCGGCATGTCCGGCGCCGCCTGCGCGGCGCTCCCACGCCGCCCGGGTAGGCAACGGGCCCATGGAGACACGCATCGACGAGATCGCCGAGCGCATCTACCGGGTCTTGACGTTCGTCCCGGAGATCGCCCCGCCCGCCGGATTCACCTTCAACCAGTTCCTGGTCGACGCCGAGGAGCCGCTGATCTTCCACACCGGGATGCGCTCGCTGTTCCCGGCGGTGTCCGAGGCGGTCGGCCGGGTGCTGCCGGTGGAGCGGCTGCGGTGGGTGACCTTCGGGCACGTCGAGGCGGACGAGTGCGGGGCGATGAACGAGTTCCTCGCCGCGGCCCCGTACGCGCGGGTCGCGCACAACACGCTCGGCTGCCTGGTCTCGCTGAACGACCTGGCCGACCGCCCGCCGGTGCCGATGGACGACGGCGAGGTGCTGGACCTCGGCGGGCGCCGGGTGCGCCGGCGGATGCGCAACATCAACACCGCGCACGTGCCGCACGGCTGGGAGGCGCGGGTGCTGTTCGAGGAGCAGACCCGCACCCTGTTCTGCGGCGACCTCTTCACCCACGTCGGCAACGGCCCCGCCGTCACCGACGCGGACCTGGTCGAATCGGCCCTGGAGTCCGAGCGGCTGTTCCGCCAGACCTCCTGCCTGACGGCCGCCGCGAGCGCGCTGCGCTCCCTCGCCGGGCTGCGCCCGCGCACCCTGGCGGTGATGCACGGGTCGTCCTTCCACGGCGACGGAGCGGCCGCGCTGAACGCCCTGGCGGACGGACTGGAGGAGCGGTTCGGACCGGAGTCGGAGTTCGTCGGACTGCCCAGCGCGCTGGCCGGCCCGCACCCGTAGGCCCGGGGCCCGGCCTCAGAGCGGAGTGATCCGGATGCCGACCGTCCCGCGCTCGCCGCGGCGCAGCCGGCTGCCGAGCAGGGTGAGCACGCCGACCAGGCCGTACTTCTGGCGCAGCAGCGTGCGGTAGGCGGCGGTGCGCTCGGGGCCGAGGACCTCGGCGGTGGCCGGGTACTGCTCGCCGGTCGGGCGGCCCTTGACGTCGCAGGGGCCGACCAGCACGTCGGCGCGGTTGCGGATCCGCTTGACCTTCCAGGAGTCCGCGACGGTCCAGACCCCGAGTGCCTCCCCGTCGCGCACCACCCACACCGGGGTCGGCACCGGGGTGCCGTCCTTCTTGTACGTGGTGACGAGCAGGTAGCTCCCGGAGGAGAGCCGGACGATCCGGGCGAGCCGGTCCGCGGTGGAGGGGTCGGGCGTGGTCATGCCCGGAAGTCTAGAGGCCGGTCACCAGAACCGCGCGAGCGCGCTCTCCTTGAAGGGCGCCGGCGAGACGCTGAGGTCCCCGGCGAACGGCCGGTCCAGCACCAGGACGAGCAGCAGGCTGAAACCGATCAGTGCGGCCACCGATCCGACGAACAGCAGCCGGACCGGGCGGCTGCGGACGCCGTACAGCAGGGTCAGCAGCAGGATGACCAGCGCGCCGCCGACGATCAGCACCCGGAGCAACGGGGGCAGTTCCTCCCGGCTCACGTCGACCCGGGTCCGGCGCTGGGCGACCACGTCGTTGAGGCTGTCGAGGGCCTCGGCGTAGAAGGCCTGCTCGGTCTGCGACTGCGGCTCGTACCCGCGCAGCGCCTGGTAGACCGCCTCGACCTTCGCGGCCGTCGCCTGGTAGTCGCCCTTCCCGGCCCGCATCAGTGGCCACTGCACCTCGACCACGGCGTGCACGTAGTCGTGGATGGCGGCATCCATCGCCGCCCGGGTGTCGGGCGGGAAGGCCTGCACGTCGCGGGCGATCTGGGAGACGGCGGTCGCCTCGGTGGCGACCACCTTCTGGGTGTCCTGGAGCTCGGTCCACAGGTTGACGATGACGAAGGCCAGGATGATGCCGTAGATCGCCCCGAACATGCCGAGCACCACGCCGACCATGTCGTTGTTCTCGCCGCCCACGAGCGCCGGGTACAGGCGGGTGGTGACGAGGCTGCCCAGCAGGGCCAGCAGGACGCAGCCGCCGACCACCAGGAGGGCGAGCGGAGCGGTGGAGAAGGTGTTCAGCAGCCAGAGTTCCATCGGGGCGTCCTGCCTGGTCAGCGAGGCCGACGGGACCGGACGGTGTGCAGCAGACCGCGGGCGCGGCGGGTCAGGCGGCGCCCGTGGCCTCCGACGCCGGTGGCGCCCCCGACGGCGCTCGCCCCGCCCCCGCCGAACGCCGGAGCGGGAGCGGCGGGCACGGCACGGCGGCGGGCGGCGGTGCGGGCGGCGGCCCAGGCGGCGAGGGCGGTGCCGAGGAAGGCGGCGGTCCAGACGGCGGCGTCGAGCCCGGAGCCGGAGTCGGAGGAGCCGCCCGTCGGTGGGCGGGACCAGGGCGGGAGCTGGTCGGCGGCCTCGGCGCCGGTCCCGGGGGAGGAGGGCGAGGGCGCGGCGGGCTCGTCGACCAGTTTGCCGACCGGCTGGACCTTCCCGGCGGCCGCGAACCCCCAGTCGAGCAGGCTGGCGGCCTCGTCGTACACCCGGCCCTGCGCCTCGGGGTGCATCACCGTCACCAGCAGGGTGCGGCCGTCGCGCTCGGCGGCGCCGGTGAAGGTGGCGCCCGCGTTGGTCGTGTAGCCGTTCTTGACGCCGATCAGGCCGGGGTACTTGCCGAGCAGCCGGTCGGTGTTGGCGATGTCGAAGCTGGTGCGCTGGCCGGTGAGCTTGTCCAGCCCGCCGGGGAAGCGCGCGGTGCGGGTGGCGCAGTAGGAGCGGAAGTCGGCGTTGCGCAGCCCGGCGCGGGCGAAGAGGGTGAGGTCGTACGCGGAGGAGACCTGGCCGTCCATGTCGTAGCCGTCGGGCGAGACCACCTTGGTGTCCCGGGCCTGGAGCGCCCTGGCGCGCTCCTGCATCTCGGTGACGGTCTGCGGGATGCCGCCGTTCATGTGGGCGAGGACGTGGACGGCGTCGTTGCCGGAGCTGAGGAAGACGCCCCGCCAGAGGTCCTCGACCCGGTACGCCAGGTTCTCCTTGACGCCGACCAGGCTGCTGCCGGCGCCGAGACTGGCGAGTTCGGCCGTGGTGACCTTGTGCTCGAGCCCCCGGTCGAACTTGGGCAGCACGGTGTCCGCGAAGAGCATCTTGAGGGTGCTGGCCGGGGGGAGCGGCAGATGGGCGTCGCGGGCGGCGAGCACCTCGCCGGTGGTCGCGTCGGCCACCAGCCAGGAGCGGCCGGTCAGTTCGGACGGCAGCGCCGGCGCACCGGCCAGCGGCTCGACCTGGACGGCCGGGCGGCCGAGCCGCTCCCCGCCGACGGCGGGGACGGAGTCCTGGGCGAGGGCGGCCGGAGCGGCGACGAGTATCAGGAGGGCGCAGGCGGAGGTGCCGGCCGCGGCCCTGGTGGCGGAAGACGACTTCGGCGTCACGCGGGTGAGGAGCACACCGCGAACGTACCCGCGCCGCCGCCGGATCGCCGGGCCTGCTGCTCCGTCCGGAGCCGTACCGAGCCGTCCGGAGCCGTGCGGAGCGGTCCGGAGCCGTGCGGAGCCGAACAGGCCCCGTGGCCCTCGGGGCCCAGCGGCCGGTACGACTTTGGTGGTGCCGGACCGCGCCGAAAGTCGGATGCCCGGCGGAGGGCCGGATTCCTAGGCTCGGGAGCATGAAGACCCTGTTCGGCTACCTCGGTTCGGTGTTGATCGTCGGCGGCGCCTCCGGCCTGCTGTCCACCTGGATCGAGGGCTTCCGGCTGTTCGGCTTCGTCCGGGTCCTGGTGCCGGCCGGCCACGAGACCGCCGGATACACCGTCCTGGTGGTGGCCGGCGTCCTGCTGGCGCTCCCCGCCGCCCGGCACGGCTAGCTAGGACGTCGGCGAGGGCTCCTCCGGCTCGCCCGCCGCGATGCCGTCGAGCAGCACGGCGAGCCCGGTGCGGAAGGCCTCCCGGTGGCTGTCCTCCGGGGCGCCGCCGCCCGTGCTCTGCAGGGCGGTGAGCAGTGGGAAGCGTTCCGCGAAGTCCGGTGCCAGCTCGACCAGTCGGGCGGAGCGGGCGGCCCACCAGTCCGCGTCGGCGACGCCGGTCGCGGCGGCCGCGCCGCGCGCGTCGGCGGTGGTGGCGGCCAGTCCGCGGACGAACTGCCAGAGCGCGGCGACCGCCCCGCGCAGCCGCCGCGGAGCCAGCCCGGTCGGCCGCAGCGCGCGCAACAGCGCCTCCATCGCGGCGAGTTCGGCGGGGCCGAGCACCGGGCGGGCCTGCGAGACCTGGAGCACCCAGGGGTGGCGCAGGTAGCAGGCGTACAGCGCCTCGGCCCAGGCGGTGACGGCGTCCCGCCAATGCTCGGCCGGGGGGAGTCCGGGGGCGTGCTCGGCGGCGGGTCCGGCGGCGGGTTCGGGCGGGAGTTCGCCGGTGAGTTCGGCGAGCACCCGGTCGTGCATCAGGTCGAGCAGTTCGGCCTTGCCGGGCACGTAGGTGTACAGCGCCATCGCGGTGCGGCCGAGCCGTTCGCCCACGGCGCGCATCGACAGTGCGGCCATTCCCTCGGCGTCGGCGACCGCGATTCCGGCGGACACGATCGCGTCCACGCTCAGGCCCGGTTTGGGGCCGCTGCGCCCGGCGCGCGGTTCCTCGGGCGCGCCCCAGAGCAGGGCGAGCGAGCGATGGGCGTCGCCCTGCCCGGCGTAGACGGTCATCCAGCATCTCCTTATGGCGTAAAGTATCGCCCCGACGGCAACTCTTTATGCCGTAAGGTTACCAATCGAAGGGGTTTCGCGATGACATTGCCCGTCACCTCCGTCGAGGTCGTCGAGGTCCGCCGGATCACGCCGCGCACCGCCCGGATCACCTTTGCCGCCGAGGAACTGCCCGACGCCGTCGGCACCACCCCCGACCAGCAGCTCAAGCTCTGCTTCCCCCGCCCCGGCCGGCGCGAGCCGGTGCTGCCCGCCCGGCAGGACGACCCGATGGGCTGGTACCAGGCCTACCTGGCGATCCCCGAGGCCGAACGCCCGGTGATGCGCAGCTTCACCCTGCGCGGCCGGCGCCCCGGCACCCGGCTGGTCGAGATCGACTTCGTGCTGCACGGTGACACCGGGCCGGCCGTCTCCTGGGCGCTGCGCGCCGCGCCGGGGGACCGGCTCGGGATGGTCGGCCCCTCCGCGCTGTACGCGCCGCCGGTCCCGTTCGCCGAGGCCGCGGCGGCCGCCGACTGGGTGCTGCTGGCCGGTGACGAGACCGCGCTGCCGGCGATCGCGACGCTGGTCGCGGCGCTGCCCGAGGGGGTGTCGGCGTACGCCTGGATCGAGGTCGCGGACCGGGCGGAACGCCAGGACCTGGAGAGCCGTGCCGAGCTGGAGGTGGAGTGGCTCCACCGCGACGGCGCCGTCCCGGGCTCCGTGCTGACCGAAGCGTTCCGGGGTGTCGTGCTGCCGGCCGGTGCGCCCTTCGTCTGGCTGGCGGGGGAGGCGGGGGCGGTCCGGACGATCCGTCGGTACCTGGTCGAGGAGGAGGGGGTGGCGAAGGAGAGCATCGACTTCACCGGGTACTGGCGCCACCGGCTGACCCAGGACGACGCGCCCACCGCCGAGGACCTGGCGGACGCTCAGGAGCGGTCGGCCGGGTACTGACCGCGGCGAGCGGAGGAGCGGGCGGGCGGCCGCCACGGCGGCCGTTTCGCCGGGCGCTGCCGCGGGAAGGGACTCCGCCGACGCCCTTCTCGCGGGGCGGCGGGGCGGCGGCCGGATTCCGGTCAGGGCCGATCGGCTGAAAGATGTGGATTCGACCCGATTTCCTCCCCGAATTTTACTGATTGATGGTCAACTTTACTTTCTGATGGGGATTTACCCCCTTGTCGTGATCCTCTCAGGTGCGTTGGAATGCGTCAGCTATCCATCTGACGAGAGGATTTATATGATCGGCTGGCGGAAAACCCAGCTGGCGGCGGCCGTCACGGTCACCGCCGCGTCGATGGTCCTGAGCCTCGGGACCACGGCGAGCGCGGCCCCGGCCCCCGACCCGCGGAACGCCCAGGCGGCGCCCGCGGACGGGGCCCCGGTGCCGGTGATCGTGATCCTGAAGGACCAGATCGCGGACGCCCCGGCCGACCACGGCCACCTGGGCGCCCGGCAGCAGAAGACCGCCGACGCGCAGGCGCCGCTGCTGAAGAAGGTCAAGGCGGGCGGCGGCACCGACATCAAGAGCTTCGTGGTCGGCAACGCCTTCTCGGCCACGGTCAGCCCCGCCCTGCGCGCCCAGCTCCAGGCGGACCCGGCCGTCTCCACCGTGGTGGCCGACACCCAGGTCCACGTCGCCCCGGCGGGCGCCGGCAAGGCGAAGGCGGCCAAGGACGCCGCCGGTACCGCCGCCGGGGCAGGCGGCGCCGGCGACAAGGCGCCCAAGACCGATGCCGCTCCGCAGGCCGTTCCGGGCAGCAACGGCCAGGCGGCGGAGGAGAACGCGACCAACACGGTCTGCCCCTCCGACCCGGGCAAGCCGCTGCTCGAGCCCGAGGGCCTCTACTCGACGCGGGCCGTCACCGGCAACGGCAAGCCCGGCGTGGAGGACCTGGCCACCGGCAAGGGCGTCAAGGTCGCCTACATCGCCGACGGCCTCGACCCGAACAACCCTGACTTCATCCGCGCCGACGGCTCGCACGCCGTGGTCGACTACCAGGACTTCGCGGGCGACGGCTGGGACGCGCCGACCGGTGCGGCCGAGGCCTTCGGCGACGCCTCGGCGGTCATCGCCCAGGGCCGCCAGGTCTACGACGTCTCCAAGTTCGTGAACTCCTCGCACCCGCTCCCGGCCGGCTGCAACATCCGCATCCGCGGCCTCGCCCCCGACGCCGACCTGGTCGCGCTGAAGGCCGGCGGCGAGATGATGTCCAACTCCTCGATCCTGCAGTCGATCGACTACGCGGTGCGGGTCGCCCACGTGGACGTGCTGAACGAGTCCTTCGGCGGCAACGTCACCCCGGACAGCGGCGCGCGCGACACCATCTCGCTCTTCAACGAGCAGGCCGTCAAGGCCGGTGTCACCGTCGCCGTCTCCAGCGGTGACGCCGGCATCAGCGGCACCATCGGCACCCCGGCCACCGACCCGTACGTGATCGCGGTCGGCGCCTCCACCGACAACCAGAACTACCAGCAGACCGGTTACGCGGCCTCCCGGTTCTCCAACCGGACCTGGAGCGACAACCGCATCTCCGCGCTCTCCTCGGGCGGCTTCACCCAGGCCGGCCGGACGGTCGACCTGGTCGCCCCGGGCGAGTCCGACTGGGCGCTGTGCACCCCGGACCTCGCCAAGTACGAGGACTGCAAGGGCTACAACGGCCAGCCGTCGCCGATCCAGCCGTTCGGCGGCACCAGCCAGTCGGCCCCGTTCGTCACCGGCGCCGCGGCCCTGGTCATCCAGGCCTACCGCGACACCCACGGCGGCGACTCGCCCTCCCCGGCGCTGGTGAAGAAGTTCCTCACCGGCACCGCCACCGACCTCGGCGTGCCGGCCGAGGAGCAGGGCGCAGGCCTGCTGAACGTCCGCGCCGCCGTCGAGGCCGCCCGCGGCTACGACGACGGGGACGGCACCGAGGGCGCGAAGACGGTCGTGGTCGACACCGGCCAGGTCGACATCGCCGGCGCCCCCGGCTCGACCCACACCGCCGACGTGTCCGTCACCAACACCAGTGACAGCACCCAGACGGTGAGCGCCACGACCCGCAGCTTCGCCCCGCTGTCGAGCGACCGCCAGACCGTCCAGCTCGACCCGACCTCGAAGGACACCTTCAAGTACGCGACCAACGGCGCGGACTGGGTGCAGAAGCAGGTCAAGTTCACCGTCCCGGCCGGCGCCGACCGCCTCGCGGCCTCGATCGCCTGGCAGGGGGCGCCCAACCCGGTCACCAACGGACCGGTGGTCCGCATGACGCTGCTCGACCCCTCGGGCCGCTTCGAGACCAACACCCGTCCGCAGGGCGGTGCCACCCCGGCCGACTTCGGCCTGGTGGACGTTCCGCACCCGGTGGCCGGCGAGTGGACCGCGATCCTCTACACCCCGGCCGGTGCGGCCGGCTACAGCGGCGCCGTCCAGCTGGGCACCGCCACCCAGCGCGCGGTGCCGGCCGGCACCGTGAGCCCGGGCACCACCGACCTGAAGCCGGGCCAGACCAAGACCCTCAAGGTCCAGCTCACCACCCCGGCCACCAGCGGTGACTCCAGCGAGGCCGTCCTCGTCTCCGCCTCCAACGGCAACACCACCAGCGTCCCGGTCGTGCTGCGCAGCCTGGTCCCGGTCGACCAGGGCAAGGGCGCCTTCACCGGCACCATCACCGGTGGCAACGGCCGCAGCGCCTCGCCGACGCAGAGCTTCGCGTACGCCTTCGACGTGCCGAAGGGCCAGAAGGACCTGCGGGTCGGCGTGACCGTCGCCAAGGACCCGAAGCTGCTCATGCAGGGCGCGCTGATCAGCCCGAACGGCACCCCGATCGACATCGAGGGCAACGGGCAGTTCGACGCCCAGGGCAACCTGGCCGGCACCGGCAACGGCGTCTCGGCCACCGCCGTCAACCCGGCCGCCGGCCGCTGGCGGTTCGTCCTGAACGTGCTCGGCCCGGTCAGCGGCCAGGAGCTCGCCCAGGACTTCGCCGGCACCGTCGCGTTCAACCGGAACCAGGCCACCGCGGCCGGTCTGCCGAACGACACCCGCACCAGGCTGGCGGCCGGCAAGCCGGTCACCGTCCAGGTGAACTACACCAACAACACCGTCGCGGCCCAGCGGATCGCGGCCGACGGCCGGCTCGACCGCCGGGTGGACCTGGCACTGGTGCCACAGGGCGCCTCGGCGACCGTCAACCTGCCGCTGAGCCTCAGCTCCACGGTGCCGTCCTTCCTGGTGCCGCCGGGCACCGACCGGCTCAAGGCCGTGGCGGCGTCCTCGACGCCGGCGCAGATCGAGCTGAGCGCCACCACCGGCTCGCCGGACCTGTTCGGTGACCTGAAGAAGGCCCAGGACGGCTCGACCGTCTCGGTGGTGACCGACAACGGCACCGCCGAGCAGCCGGTCGTCCCCGGCACCTGGAGCACCTTCGTCCAGCAGATCGGCCCGTTCGGCAGCGGCCCCGCGCCGGCCGGCACCTCCACCATCAGCGCCACCGCGCACACCCAGGCCTTCGACCCGGCGCTGACCTCCAGCACCGGTGACCCGTACGCCGCCTCGGTGAACGCCTCGGCCGCGGCCGCCACCCCGGTGACCGTCGCCCCCGGCGCCACCGGCTCGCTCCAGGTGACGCTGACCCCGACCGGTCCGAAGGGCAGCACCGTCAAGGGCGTGCTGTACCTGGTGTCCGGCCCGACCGGCGTGGCCACCGCCAACAACGTCCTGAACACCACCGGTTCGGTGCTCGCGGCGATCCCGTACAGCTACACGGTGAACTGACGTAACGTCAAATTTCCCCAGGTCGAGGCCGTCCCGGAGTTCCGGGGCGGCCTCGGTCGCTTCCGGCGGGATTCCGGAGGTGGCCGGCTGGGCAGGGTCGGGAGTGGAGGAACGTCTTCACCGGATGGGGAGTTGCGAGTTGAACGACGCGATCAAGCACGGCGAGGCCGAGGTGAACGGCGTCCGGCTGCACTACGCCGAGCAGGGCGAAGGCCCGCTGGTCCTGCTGCTGCACGGTTTCCCGGAGAGCTGGTACTCCTGGCGCCACCAGTTCGCGCCGCTCGCCGAGGCCGGTTACCGGGTCGTCGCGCCGGACCAGCGCGGGTACGCCCGCAGCGCGCAGCCCGAGCGGATCGACGACTACACGCTGCTCCACCTGGTCGGCGACGTGACCGCGCTGATCGGCGCGCTGGGCGAGGAGCGGGCCGTCGTGGTCGGGCACGACTGGGGCGCGCCGGTGGCCTGGGCCACCGCGGCGCTGCGGCCGGACCTGGTGCGCGGGGTGGCCGGGCTGAGCGTGCCGCCGCTGCCGGTGGGCGGGCCGCCGCCGCTCCAGGCCGCCCGGGCCACCTTCGGCGAGGGCTTCTACCAGATCTACTTCCAGGAGCCCGGAAAGGCCGACGCCGAGCTGGCCACCGACGTGAAGTCCAGCCTGCGCCGAATCCTGTCCGCCAGGCAGCCGGACGGCGAGCCGCGGCCGTGGATCGTCCCCGAGGGCAGGACGCTGCTGGAGAGCCTCCCGGAGCCGGAGCGGCTGCCGGACTGGCTCACCGACGCGGACCTTGACGTCTTCACGGCCGACTACGCCGCGCACGGTGCGAACGCCTTCACCGGCGGGCTCAACTGGTACCGCAACCTCGACCGCAACGCCGAACTGCTGGCCGCCTTCACCGGCATCACGGTCGAGGTGCCCGCGCTGTTCGTGGTGGGCGAGGAGGACCTGGTCAACGCGATGGTCCCGCCCCCGGTGCTGGAACACGTGCTGGGCCGGCTGCCCAAGCTGCACCGCCACGTCCGCCTGCCGGAGACCGGGCACTGGACGCAGCAGGAACGCCCGGCCGAGGTCACCGCGGCGCTGCTGGACTTCCTGGCGCACCTGGAGAAGTGAGCCGGTCGACGCGATGCCGGTCACGGCCCTCCGCCGAGGGCCGTGACCGGCCGTGACCGGCTGCGCCCGTCGGTCGGGCGCGGCGACCGGCGTCAGACGGGCAGCAGGCGGGCGATCAGCTCGCCGAGCCGGCGGGCGTTGCGGCAGGAGTGCATCTCCACCACGCCCGCGTAGGCGAGCGCGGCGGAGTCGCCGGTCGGCCAGAGCGAGGGCTGCTCGGGGTTGAGCCAGAACACCCGGCGGGCCCGGCCGGCGATCCGGCGCAGCGCCTCCAGGTTGGGGTCGCGCTGGTTGTTCCTGGCGTCGCCGAGGATCAGCACACAGGTGCGCGGGCCGACGGCGTCCAGGTGCCGCTCGACGAACCCGCCGAGGGCGGAGCCGTAGTCGCTGTTGCCGTGGTAGCCCGTCACCTTGGCCTCGGCGAGGATCCGGGCGGCCAGCCGGGCCGGGTCGTCGCCGCCGCGGAGCAGACCGGTCACCTCGGCGGTGCGGTTGACGAAGGCGAACACCCGGACCTTGCTGAACTGTTCGCTCATCGCCTGCACCAGCAGCATGGTGAAGTCGGCGAAGCCCGCCACCGAACCGGAGACGTCGCACAGCAGCACCAGCTCCGGGCGGGCCGGGCGGCGCAGCCGGTACGCGGGGCGCAGCGGCACCCCGCCGGTGGTCAGCGAGCGGCGCAGGGTGCGGCGCAGGTCGATCTCGCCGCGGGCGGCGCGGCGGCGCCGGGCGGCCAGCCGGGTGGCCAGCTTCCGGGCCAAGGGGTGGACGGTGCGGCGCAGTTCGGCGAGCTGGCCGCGGCCGGCGTAGAGGAAGTCGACCAGGTCGGCGGTGGGGGCGACGGCGCGTTCGGCGATCCGCTCGGGGCCGCGCAGTTCGGCGACCCGGCGGCGGGCCTCGCCGGCGGTCATGGCGCGGAAGTCCTGGATGCGGCGGCGGATCTCGTCGGCGAGCACCAGGTCGGAGAGGTCCGGGGCGCTGCGCCGTTCGCGCAGGGCGGCCAGGACACGGGCGAGCAGGGTCTCGGGGGCGAGCCGGCCGAGCGCCTGCTGGGCGGACCAGCCGTCGGCACCGGGAGCACCGCCGGCGCCGTACCGGCCGAAGGCCTCCATCACCTCGCCGGCCAGCCGGGCCTGGGCGGCGCGGTCGTCGTCGGCCAGCGCGGCGGCGAGGCGCTCGCGCAGCTGCTCGCGCAGCGGGTCGGGGCGGCCGAAGCGCGGTGGCTCGGGGTCGTCGGGGACCGGCGGCGGGTCGGCCCGCACGGCCTCCGGGGTGCCGACACCGAGGGGGAAGAACAGGTCGAAGGTGGCGTCGAAGACGGTCCGCTGGCCCTCCGAGCGCAGCAGGGCGGCGGCCAGGCCGGCCCGCATCTGCTCGCGGTCGGCGAAGCCGAGGACCTCCAGCACGGCGGCGGCGTCCACCGTCTCGGCGGGGCCGGTCCGCAGGCCGTGCCCGCGCAGGGCACGGACCAGGCCGGTGAGGCGGGCGGCGGTGTCGGCCGGCGGGGGCGTCGTCATGCGAGGGTGAGCTTCTGGGCGGCCTTGCGGATGTCGTCCTGGTGCTTGAGGATCACCCCGAGGGTGTCCCGGACGACCGTCTCGTCCAGGCTGCCGGCGCCGAGGGCGAGCAGGGTGCGGGCCCAGTCGATGGCCTCGGCCACGGACGGCGCCTTGCGCAGCTCCATCGCGCGCAGCGCGCCGACGACGCGGACCAGCGACTCGGCCAGCGTCTCGTCCAGGCCGGGCACCTTGAGCCGGACGATCCGGCGCTCCAACTCGGCCTCGGGGTAGTCGAGGTGGAGGAAGAGGCAGCGGCGGCGCAGCGCCTCGGAGAGCTCGCGGGTGGCATTCGAGGTGAGCAGGACGAAGGGGCGGCGGGTGGCGGTGATCGTGCCCAGCTCGGGGACGGTGACCTGGAAGTCGCTGAGCACCTCCAGCAGCAGCGCCTCCACCTCGACGTCGGCCTTGTCCATCTCGTCGATCAGCAGCACGGTCGGTTCCTCGCCGCGGATCGCGGTGAGCAGCGGGCGGGTGAGCAGGAACTCCTCGCCGAAGATGTCGGTGCGGGCCTCCTGCCAGCCCTCGTCGCGGCCGGCGGTGATCCGCAGCAACTGCTTGGCGTGGTTCCACTCGTAGAGCGCGCGGGCCTCGTCGATGCCCTCGTAGCACTGGAGCCGGACCAGCCGGGCCCGGCCGATCTCGGCCAGCGCCTTGGCGAGTTCGGTCTTGCCGACCCCGGCCGGGCCCTCGACCAGCAGCGGCTTGCCGAGCCGGTCGGCGAGGAAGACGGTGGTGGCCACGGCGGTGGAGGCCAGGTAGCCGGTGGCGGCCAGTTGCTCGGCGGCGTCCGCCGCCGAGGTGAAGAAGCCCGTGCCGTTGTCGCTCATCCGCTTGCCCCGTTCCGGTTCGCCGTCTCCGTGCGGCGCCACCCTACCGGCCGGTCACTTCGCTGTCTCGGGTGTGGGCTCCGGAGGTGGGGGTGGGGGCGGGCGGGCCGTGGTGCGTCGGTCGACGGAGCGGGCCGTGGTGCGTCGTCGACGCAGCGGCGTACGGCCCGGTGAGGGTGCCGTACGCCGCCGTCGTCAGGACGGGCCGGGTGGGCCCTGGCGTCAGTTGACGACGAGGACCGGGCTGCCGGCGACGGAGCTGTCGACGACCGGGCCGTAGGTGGCGGTGAAGTAGCCTGTCGCGAAGCACAGGCTCGGTCCGGAGGCCAGGGTGAACGGCTGGGCGGCGAAGCCGATGGTGTTGCCGGTGTTCGAGGCGCTGCCGTTGATCCCGGTGGAGTTCTGGTAGTTGCAGCTGATGCTGCCCAGGATGGTGTTGAGCACCACCGTGGTGCCCATCACGCCGGCCGCGCCGGGGGTGAGCTTGACCGGGTAGCCGGCGGCGTCGCTGACGGTGTTGGTGAACGGCAGGCTGGTGACCGTGACGCTCTTGACGCCGGTGACGCCGATGACGTTGGAGGTGCAGGAGCCGAAGGTCTGGGTGTTGAGCTGCTCGACGGCGCTGCCCGGCGCGGCCGGGTTGGCGGTCACCGTCGCCGAGAAGGAGGAGGCGGCACACTTGACGCCGGTCGTGCCGGTGGCGGTGCTGTAGAAGGTCGCGGAGGTGCCGGAGACCAGGTTGGCGGTCAGTACGTCACCGACGGCGACGGCCGGACCGGTCGGGCTGCCGGTGGTCAGGACCGCGCCGGCGGCCTGGGCGGGGGCGACGGCCGCGCCGGTGAGGGCGAGCGCGGCGAGGGCGGCGGTGGCGAGGGTGCGGCTGATGCGCATGAGGGTGCCTCTCTCCGTCCGGTGGACGGGTGGGGGAATCCCCGCGTGCGGGTGTGGTGGTGTGCACGACGGGGGAGGTGCATGGCGTACCGGAGGCTTCGTACCGGTGGCATGGTGCCGAGGGGCGGGCGGGCCCGGCGCCACGGGCCCGCCCGTTCGGTACGGCGGTGCGGACGTACGCAAGGGTGGGCGTACGGCGTTGCGGTGGTACGGCAGTGCGGTGTACGGCGTTGCGATGGTGGTGCGGCGGTGCGGGTGGTGCGGCGTCGCGGTGGCACGACCTTGCGTACGGACGGCGGCGTGGACACCCACGGCTCCGCGCCGTTCGGTCGGGGACGTGCGGAGCCGTGGGGGTGTGTCGACGGCTGCCACCGTCGCGGTCCCGCCACCGCCGTGGCCCTGCGGCCCGGGCGTTCGCCCTGGTCCTCGGAGCCCCCGGAGGTCCGGCCGGTGGGCGCCTGCTGGCCCACCGGTTGGAAACCTGTCAGTGTTGTAAACCCGGTGTTCCGCCAATGTCAATACAGGACACAGGAGTTGGTGATGGATCGGAAGTACCTCCGTGGAGCCGACGTGGTCCTGCTGCCGGGTGCCCGGACCGGCCGCGATCCGGCCCGCTCGATCAAACCCGGGCCGAGCCGACTGCCCCCCGGCGTGGTCGCCGCGACCCAGCGCGAACGGCTGCTGGACGGCCTGGTGCGGACCGTCGCCGAGCGCGGTTACCAGCACGCGACGATCAGCGACATCTGCCGTGCGGCGGGCGTGACCAGGCCGGTCTTCTACGAGCTGTTCAGTGGCAAGGAGGACGCCTTCCTGGCCGCGCACCGGCACGGCACCGGCGTGGTGATCCGGCGGATGGCCGAGGCCTTCGCGGCCGAATCCGACTGGTGCCGGGGGATCCGGAAGGCGCTCGGCGTGATGCTCCAACTGCTCGCCGGAACACCGGCGTTCGCCACGATGGCGGTGATCGAGGTCGAGGCCGTCGGCCCGGCCGGCCGACGGGAGCGGACCCAACTGCTCACCAGGTTCCGGGGATTCTTCGCCGAGGTGCCCCAACTGCCGGGCGGGGTCGAGGCGAAGGACATGGTGGACGCCGTGGTGGGCGGCGTCTACAGCGCGATCTATCGACGGATCGACTCCGGCCGGACGGATCAACTGCTCGAACTGTTGCCGGTGTTGAGCATGTTCTGCCTGTCGCCGTTCCTCGGTCCGGCGGAAGCGGCCGAGCGGCTGGGGGTGAGGGACTGGCCGAAGCGTGTCGCGGATTGGTGAAGAACCTTCGTGCACCCGTATTGACCCGGCCAATACCGGGCAGTAGCTTCCCAGTTACTTACCGCGTGCTGACCGGACCCGCCTCGCTGCCGAGGGGCGGACGGTCCGGTCGCGCCGGGGAACGCTGTCCGCGCCAGGACAACGTGCCAAGTGCCTGCAGACCCATTTCCACCCACAGGGAGCACACATGGCCATGTCCGAGGACGCCGCCACGGCGGCCGAGACCCCGCAGACGCCGAGCGGGCCGAGAAGGGGCCGGGTCCGGCTGAAGCGCACCGCCCTGATGGCCGTACCGGCCGTCGCCGCCGGGGGCGTCCTGATGGCACTCACCGCCCAGGGCGTGCTCGCCGCCCAGTTCTCCATCTCCGGCATGCCGTTCACCATCACCGCCGACAAGCTGGACGGCGAGGGCTTCGCCCAGTTCGGCGCGCTGGACTCGATGATCCCCGACAGCCCCAACCAGGGCTCCACCGGTGGTCAGGTGCTGGTCGCGGTGTCGGCGATCAAGAAGGCCGAGATCACCAACCTGTGCCAGAGCGTCGACCTCGGCGGCATCAACCTGGTGATCCACGCCGGCGACGGCGGCACCCCCGTCACCGCCTCCGACCTCACCACCGACTCCGACCTGCTCTCCGGCAACGCGGAGTTCAAGAACATCGAGATCGGCGGCGACGCCAGCACCTACACCAAGGCCGGCCCGATCGGGAAGGGCAACCCCGGTGTGTTCGGCCAGCAGGCCGACCACGTCACGCTGACCAACCTGAACCAGCACAACTACGCGAGCACCGCCGTCGGGTTCAAACTGCCCAACCTGCGGCTGAGCTTCAGCTCCACGGGCTGCTGACCATGACGGAGTCCGTACCGGAGCCGGCCGACACCGGCGAGGGCGCCGCGGCACGGGCCGAGGGGGTGGCCGCCGAGGGGACGGCGGCCGCACCCGCCCAGGCCGTGGCGGCCCCCGCCACCTCGCCGGCCGCGCGCCCGGTCAAGCGCGACTGGCGGGGCGGGCGACCGTTCTGGGGCGGGCTGCTGGTGACGCTCGGCGGCGCCGAGATCCTGTTCACCCTGAAGGCCCCGCTGCCCGTCATCCTGCACATCGGGATGCAGGGGCTGGCCGGGTACCTGGTGCCGGCGGTGATGATGCTGTGCGGCCTGCTGATCCTGTTCAATCCGGCGCAGCGGCTGTTCTACTCCATCCTCGCGGTGCTGGCCTCGCTGGCCAGCTGGGTCACCTCCAACCTGGGCGGCTTCGTGATCGGGATGCTGCTCGGGGTGATCGGCGCCTGTCTCACCTTCGGATGGCTGCCCGAACAGCCGCTGCGCCAGGGCCGGCAGCGGCGGCTGGATCGCCGGGAGGCGCGCCGGGCAGGAGTCTGACGACGCGCCGGGCAGGAGTCTGACGACGGCGGGGCCCCGGGTCCTGGTGGTGGGAGAGCACCAGGGCGCGGGGCACCCTTCCATCGTCTCCGCCCCGCGCCGGGCCCTCGCGTACCGGCACCTTCCGGGCGGCACCGTCCGCGGTGGCCGAAACCGTCCTGGTCCGCACGCACCAACGCAAGGGGTCGAAGGTCCCGGGTCCGTCCGGGGCGATCGGCCCTTTTCGCGCTCGGTGGCCGGCAGTTGACTGGACAGGACATGGACAACAGCAGCAGCATGAGCACTGGCACCGCCACCGCCACCGCCACCGCCGAGTACGACCGCCTGATCGCCCGCCATCACGCGATGCGCCTGCGACGCCAACTCCTCGCCCCCTCCGCCTCGGGCGGCGGCGACTTCGGGTACGGCGCCTACGGCGAGGACGGCGGCTACGACGGCGCCGCCGACCAGCACCTGATCCGGCGCGACCTCGATCTGATCTCCCCGCTCGCGGACCTGATCGACCACCTCTACGCGGTGATGTTCGGCCGCCGCCCGTACCTGCGGCCGCTCTTCCCCGCCTCGATGGAGTTCCAGCAGCTCCACCTGGAACGGATCTTCCAGCACCTGATCGACCACCTCGACCGCCCGGCCGAACTTGAGCAGACGCTCCGTCAACTCGGCCGCGACCACCGGAAGCTGGGAGTCCGGCCGGTGCACTACGAGGCCTTCGAGGAGGCCCTGTGCGCGGCCGTCCGGCACCGGGCCGGCGAGCGCTGGACCGAGGAGCTGGAGGGCGCCTGGGTGCGGATGCTGCGCTTCGCCGTCGGCGCGATGGTGGCCGGCGCCGACTCCGCGCTCACCGAACCGCCGTACTGGCACGCCGTGGTGACCGGCCACGAGCGCCGCCGGCCCGACCTCGCCGTGGTGCGGGTGCGCACCGGCGAACCGTACCCCTACCGGGCCGGGCAGTACGGCACCGTCGAGCATCCGGCGCTGCCGCACACCTGGCGGCAGTACTCGATGGGCTGCGCCCCGCGCGCCGACAACGAGCTGGAGTTCCACGTCCGCCGCACCGGCCCCGGCGGGGTCAGTGCCGCCCTGGTCGGGCACACCGCCGTCGGGGACCGGCTGCGCCTCGGCCCGCCGCGCGGCAGCCTGCTGCCCGACAGTGACCCCCGCGACCTGCTGCTGGTCGCGGGAGGCACCGGCCTCGCCCCGATGAAGGCGATCGTCGAGGAGCAGGCCGCCCATCGGCCGACCGGCCGCCGGGTCCACCTGTTCGTCGGCGCCCGGGACCGCGCGGACCTCTACGACTGGCAGGCACTGGCCGAACTCGGCCTGCACAAGCCGTGGTTGACCGTCACCCCGGTCACCGTCGGCGAGCTCGCCGACACCGTCGCCTCGGCCGGCGACTGGCGCGAGCACCTGGCCTGCGTCACCGGGCCGGTCGGCATGGTCGGCTCCGTCCGCACCCGGCTGACGGCGGCCGGACTGCCGTCGGCGCAGGTGCGGTTCGACCAGGCGCTGTACCGGTGACGCCGGCGGGACGGCCGTCGGCACCACCGGTGGTGGCTCAGCGGAAGCAGTAGGAGTCGGAGGAGGCGTCGCCGCCCGCCAGGTGGGTCTGGTGGACGCGCAGTCCCCGGAAGTCGGCGCCGTGCGGGAAGAATCGCTCGTCGACGCTCAGCCCGCCGGACTCGGTGTCGGCGTCCAGCTTGACCATCCAGGGCTCGATGCCCTCCGGGTAGAACTGGTCGTCCCAGGCGCCGTAGAGCGAGTTGGTGAGGTAGAGCCGCCGGCCGTCCCGGCTGATCTCCACCATCTGCGGCGCCCCGCTCAGCGGACGGCCGGGCTCCGCCGGGTGCGGGGTGCGGGCGGCGACGCCGCCGAGCCGCACGGAGCCTGCCAGGCGGGGGTGGAACGGGTCCGACACGTCGTACTGGAACAGCTCGCCGGTGCCCCACGCCGACACGTATAGCCAGCGGTCGTCCACCGACAGGTTGATGTCGGTGACCAGCGGCGGCACCGCGCCGAACGGCTGCAGCGCGGGCGGCAGGTCCTCGGCCTTGGCCGGCTCGGCGGGGATCTCGATCACCTTGCGCGCGGTGAACGCCGGCCCGTCCCGGTACCAGAGCCAGACCGAGGAGGAGAGGTCCTCGACGTTGGTGACCACGCCGACGAAGCCCCACTCCGCCTGCGGGTCGTGCGCCGGGCGCAGCTCCAGCACCATCTGGTACTGGTCGCCGAGGTCCACCCGCTGGAGGTGGCGGCCGGAGTCCAGCTCCCAGAAGTGCAGGGCGTGGCCGTACTTGCGTCCGAGCAGGAGCTCCGGCACCACCCCACCCTCGACCATCGACGGGGTGCCCCACTCGCTGGTGATGCCCACGTTGGTGCCCAGGTGCCACCAGACGTCGTAGGCGAAGTGCTGCGGACCGCGCTCGGTCTCCCAGGCGCGCAGCACGTCGAAGGTGGTGTGGTCGAGCAGCGCCACCCCGCCCGGCCCGTCCTCGCCCCCGGCGCCGCCGAGGCAGGAGAGGAAGACGCCGTCGGGGCCGCAGTGCAGGGTGTGCGGGCGCGAGTAGCCCGCCTTGGCGGCCAGCTCCTCGGCCTCGATCGTCTTCACCAGCCGCGGGCGGACCGGATCCGGCCGGGTGTCCAGGACGTGCAGCCGGGAGGAGCGCAGCCCGGGCAGCAGCAGGAAGCGCCGCTCGGGGTTCTCGTGGCAGGCGTGGGCGAGGGCGCTGGAGCAGGCGTTCCAGCCGAAGTGGTGCAGTTCGTCGCCGAGCGTGGGCAGTTCGGCGAAGTTCAGGACCTTCCCGTAGCTCGCCGAGTCCGGATCGGTGTCGACGCTCAGCAACGCGTCCGGCCGTTCCCCCGACCGGTCGAAGCCCGCCACGTAGGCCAGCTTCTCCGGCGGAGCGGCGATCGCCTCGGCGGCCGAACGGTAGAGCGACGGATCGGTATGCCCGTGCTGCATGCAAACTCCCCAACTCGCCTGGTCTGTCCCGGAAGCGTTCCACAGAACCACCGGCGCACAGCAGGCGCACAAGGGGCGGACGGCTACGCTGGCGGGGTGCACAACAGCATTCGCGGGGGGACCTTCCACGCCCCGGTCGTCCAGGCGGACACCGCACACGTGACGGTCCCCGCCCGGCCGCCGACGATCGCGGGCCTGCCGCCGCTGACCTCCGCCTTCACCGGCCGGGACCGGGACGTCGTGGAGCTCCGGGCGGCGTTCGTCTCGGACGGCCCTTCGACGGTGACGGTCACCGGTCTCGGCGGCATCGGCAAGACGACGCTCGCGATCGCCGTCGGCCACGCGCTGCTGGACGCCGGCCACTTCTCCGCGGCCTTCCTCGTCGACCTCCGCGGCTACGACGAGACCCCGGTGGAGCCCGGGCAGGCGCTCGACACCCTGCTGCGCGCCTTGGGCGTCCCGGCGGAGCACATCCCCCCGGACCCGGAGACCCGCGCCGCCCTCTACCGGGACCGGCTGGAACGGCACGACGGCGGCGTCCTGGTCATCGCCGACAACGCCTCCGCCGCCGACCAGGTCCGGCTCCTCCAGCCGCCGTCCGCGCGCCACCGCCTCCTGGTCACCTCCCGGGAGACCCTCCCCAGCCTCGGTGCCCGCCTCCACCGCCTCGGCGTCCTCGACGCCGAGGCGGCCACGGCCCTCCTCGACGCCGCCGTCCGCGCCGCCCGGGCCGACGACGACCGCGTCACGGGGGACCCGGCATCCGCCCGGCGGATCGCGAAGCTCTGCAGCCACCTCCCGCTCGCCCTGCGGCTCGCCGCCGCCCAGCTCGTCCTCGACCCGCACCTGGGCCCGCACGAGCTCGCCGACGACCTGGCCGACCGCGCCGCGCGGCTCGACCTCCTGGACGACGGCGAGGTCGGCATCCGCATCGTGCTCGACCGCTCGCACCGGCGGCTCACCGAGCCGCAGGCCGAACTCTTCCGGCTCCTGGCCCTCAACCCCGGCCCCGACGTCTCCACCGAGGCCGCCGCCGCGCTGGCCGATGCGAAGGTTCGCCAGGTCCGCTCCCGGCTCGCCCGGCTCGCCGGCAGTGCCCTCGTCGAGCAGAGCGCGGGCGGCGGACGCTGGTACCTCCACGACCTGGTGCGCGACTACGCCCTGGAGCAGACCGGTCGTTACCCGGCGGACAGTGGGACGGCCCTGCAGCGCCTGCTCGTGTACTACGCGGAGACGGCCGCGGCCGCCGACGAGGAGATCGAGGCGCTCCCCGGAAACCCGGGTCCCGGTCGCTTCCCCGACCGAGCCGAGGCCCTGGCCTGGCTGCGGCAGGAGCGGGCCAACCTGGTCGTGTCCGTGCGTCTGGCCGCGGCGATCGGCCTGCCCGCGGTGGCCCTGCGGCTGTCCGCGTTGCTCGTCGGCCGTCTGGTCCGGTGGTCCCGGAGCGATGACGCCGTCGCGGTGGCGACGGCGGCGCTGTCCTCCGCCCTCGCCGTCGGGATCAGGTCCGCGGAGGCGACGGCATGGAGGGACCTCGGCCTCGCGCAGGGCAGGGCCCGCCGGTTCGAGGAGGCGATGGAGGCCCTGCTCACCGCCGGCGACATCTTCCGGGAGCTCGACGACCCCCAGGGAGAGGCCGTGGCCTACGCGAGCCTCGCGGAGGTCCTGTCGAGTCTGATCCAGCCGCAGGCGGCGATCGAGGCGATCCGCTACGCCCTCGGCCTCGTGCGCGGCCGGGGCCACCGACGGCTGGAAGCCCAACTGTCCGTCAACCTCGGCGTCCTGCTGCTCGACGAGGAGCGGATGGACGAGGCCCACGAGGTGCTCCGGCAGGCGATCACGGACTTCCGGGCCCTCGGCGACCGGCACGGCGAGGGGATGTGCTGGGGCTACGTCGCCCAGATCCTCAGCTTCCGGCGCTGTTACACGGAGGCGGTCGAGGCCCATGAGCAGGCGCGGACCGCCTGCCGGGACACCGGTGACCGGCACAGCGAGGCACTGGTTCTGGGCGATCTCGGCGTCACCCTCGCCCGGGCCGGCCGGGTCGGGGACGCGGTGGAGGCACACGAGCGGGCCGGCCGCCTGCTGGGGGAGACCGGTGACCGCGAGGGGCAGGGCCTCAGCCTGTACAACCTCGGCATCGCCCTTCGGGGCGCGGGGAGGGCGGACGACGCCCTGACAGCCCTCCGACGGTCCATGGCCGTCTGGCGGGAACTCGGCGACCGCGTCCGAGAGGCCAACACCTGGAAAGCGTTCCAAGCCGTGTTCGAGGACCTCGGCCGACGCGAGGACGCCGACGAGGCCGGACGGCAGGCGGAGCGTGCCTACGCCGACGCCTACGCCTCGCTCTCCGAAAGCATTGCGATCATCACATCCCGGCAGGTCGGCGATGCCGGGGAAGAGCAGGGCTGAACCAGTACAGTCAGCCCCATGGAGTTCCGTGAAGACATCCTGGGTGCCCCCTACGAGGCCGCCGAGCTGACGCTGCGGCCGGACGACGAGGGGGCGGTGTGCGCGACGCTCGTCCGCCGGCCGGTGCCCGGGGCGGAACGGGCCGTGCTGTACATCCACGGGTACAACGACTACTTCTTCCAGACCAACCTCGCGGACCACTACACCGCGCTCGGGTTCTCCTTCTACGCCCTCGACCTGCGCAAGTACGGCCGCTCCCTGCGCCCGCACCAGTCGCCGAACTTCGTCCGCGACCTCGCCGAGTACGACGAGGAGATCGACGAGGCCGTCCGGATCATCCGCGAGCTGGACGGGCACCGGCAGCTGCTGCTGAACGGGCACTCCACCGGCGGGCTGATCGGAGCCCTGTGGGCCGGCCGCCGGGCCGGGCGCGGCCTGGTGGACGGACTGTTCCTCAACAGCCCGTTCCTGTCGATGCCGGCCGGGCCCGCGGTCCGCACGCTCGGCGGGCCCGCCGTGACGGCGATGGGGCGGCTGGCGCCGACCCGCGTCCTGCCGTCCGCGCTCAACCCGCACTACACCCACAGCCTGCACAAGGACCACCGGGGCGAGTGGGACTTCGACCTCACCCTCAAGCGCCCCGAGAGCTTCCCGCTGTACGCGGGATGGCTGTCGGCGATCCACCAGGGGCACCAGCGACTGCGGCGCGGGCTGGGCATCGACGTGCCGGTGCTGCTGATGGCCTCGACCCGGTCCATCTCCACCACCAAGTGGCACAACGCGCTGCACCACGCCGACGCCGTGCTGCGCGCCGACGACATCGCCGCCCAGGCGCCGCGGCTGGGCCGGCACGTCACCGTCGTGCGGATCAAGGGCGGCATGCACGACCTGGTGCTGTCCGGCGCCGACGCCCGCGCCGAGGTGTTCGCCGAGCTGGACCGCTGGCTGGCCGCCTACCTCGACGTCGAGGCCGTCGGGGAGCACGCGTGACCTTCCAGCACGACGGGCACGACGAGCACGACGAGCAGGACGAGCCCCTGCCGGTAGGACGGCGGACCGACCTGGGCTTCGCCAAGCTCATGCCCGACCTCGACCGGGACGGCGGCTGGCTGCTCACCCTGGACGGCACCCCGCAGTCCTACGTCGACCTCGCCGACCCCACCCACCTGGAGTTCGAGTACACCCGGCGCCTCGGTCACCTCGCCGACGCCCTCGCCCCCGCCGGGCAGCCGCTGGACGTGCTGCACCTCGGCGGCGGGGCCCTCACCCTGCCCCGCTACCTGGCCGCCACCCGGCCCGGCTCCCGGCAGCGGGTGGCGGAGGTGGACGGGCCGCTGCTGGAGCTGGTCGCCGAGCGGCTGCCCTGGCAGGGCCCGGGCGCGGACATCACCGCGACCGTCGGCGACGCCCGCGCGGCCCTCGCCGAGGCCCCGGCCGGCTCGCAGGACCTGGTGATCGCCGACGTCTTCCACGGCTCGCGCACCCCCGCCCACCTCACCTCGGTGGAGTTCCTGCGGCTGGCCGCGGCCGCCCTGCGCCCCGGCGGCTGCTACGCGGCGAACCTGGCGGACGGCCCGCCCCTGGCCTTCGCCAAGGCGCAGGCGGCGACGGTGCGGGCGGTGTTCCCGTACGTGTGCCTGGTGGCGGAGGCGCCGGTGCTGCGTGGCCGCCGGTACGGCAACATCCTGCTGGCCGGTTCGACGGAGCCGCTGCCGGTGGACGAGCTGACCCGGCTGCTCGCGGGCGACATCTTCCCGGCCAGGCTCACCGACGGGGACGACCTGGCGGAGCTGGTCGGCCGGACCGCCCCGGTCACCGACGCCGAGGCCACCGACTCCCCGCCCCCGCCGGACGGCGCGTTCAGCATCGGCTGAGGCCGCGCCGCGCCCCGTCGCGCCCCGTCGCGGCCCCGCCGCCGGAAAACCGCTGGTCCGTCCCCGCCCGCCGCCGGTAGCGTGCGGGGACGATCCGGGGAGGCGAGACGATGCGGCCGCTGCTGCTGGTGGACGTCGACGGGCCGCTGAACCCGTGCGCGGCGAAGCCCTACCGGAGGCCCGAGGGCTACGAGACCCACCGGCTGATGACACCCCGCTGGGAGGCGGCCGAACGCCGCCGGCTCACGGCCTGGGGCCTGCCCCACAAGGCGCCGAAGCCGCTGCGGGTCTGGATCAACCCGGCCCACGGCCCGGCCCTCGCCGCCCTGCCCTTCGACCTGGTGTGGGCGACGACGTGGCAGGAGGAGGCCGACACCTTCATCGCGCCCCTGCTCGGGCTTCCCGCCCTGCCCCACATCGCCTGGTCCGAACCGCGGCCCGAGCCCGACGGCGGGGTGTTCTGGAAGACCCCGCAGATCGTCGACTGGGCCCGGGGCCGCCCCTTCGCCTGGGTCGACGACCTGATCACCGACGCCGACCGCGCCTGGGTGGCAGCCCACCACCCCGGCCCGGCCCTCCTCCACCACATCGACCCGAAGACCGGCCTGACGGCGCCCGACTTCGCCCACCTGGCGGCCTGGTCCGACGGGCTCGGCTGATCTGGAGCCGCGCACCCGCTCCTTCCCGGAGGAGACGGCGTCGGCCGGCCGGATCGCCGGGGCTCTCGACGTGGCGGCCCCGGGTGGACAGTCCCAGCTCGCGCATGGCGCTCTGCCAGCCGCGTGCGCGGTCGTCGCCGACGCCGGAGCCCGGCCGGGGCCGACCCGTGCCCGCCGACGGGCGGCCGGTGGCGGTGAACCACACCGTCCCGCCGGGAACTGTGGATCAGCCCCCCATATGCCCGTGAACTGCGTGTTCCTACGGTGTGGCGCGACATCCCTCCACCACCACCACGCGGAAGCGGTGACCCCTCATGGCCAGCTCCACCCTCGCCGAAAACGGCACGCCACCCGTCGGCCGACCAGCGGCACTGCGCAGGGTCGTCGCGGCCTCTCTGATCGGCACCACCATCGAGTGGTACGACTACTTCCTGTACGGCTCGGCGGCGGCACTGGTCTTCGGGCACGTGTTCTTCCCCAAGGCCGACCCGCTGACCGGCACCCTGCTGTCCTTCCTGACCTATGCGATCGGCTTCGCCGCCCGGCCGCTGGGCGCCCTGGTGTTCGGGCACTTCGGTGACCGGATCGGCCGCAAGAAGCTGTTGGTGCTGAGCCTGCTGCTGATGGGTGGCGCGACCGCGCTGATCGGCTGCGTCCCGAGCTACGACAGCATCGGCATCGCGGCACCGATCACCCTGACCGTGCTCCGGCTGGTGCAGGGCTTCGCGCTGGGCGGCGAGTGGGGCGGCGCGGTGCTGCTGGTCTCCGAGCACGGCGACCCCAAGCGGCGCGGCTTCTGGGCGTCCTGGCCGCAGGGCGGGGCCCCGGCCGGCAACCTGCTCGCCGTGGGTGTCCTCGACCTGATGACCTTCGTCCAGAGCGACGAGCAGTTCCTCGCCTGGGGCTGGCGCGTTCCGTTCCTGCTGTCGGCGGTGCTGGTGATGGTCGGCCTGTGGATCCGCCTGGCCGTCGACGAGTCCCCGGTGTTCAAGGAGGCCCTCGCCAAGGCCGAGCAGCGCAAGGCCGAACAGAAGAAGGTCGAGCAGCCGCCGCTGCTCGCCGTGCTGCGGCACCACTGGCGCGAGGTCCTGGTCGCCATGGGCGCCCGCATGGCGGAGAACATCTCGTACTACGTGCTCACGACCTTCGTCCTGGCCTACTGCGTGGGACACCTCAAGCTCGACAAGCAGACCGCGCTGAACGCCGTGCTGATCGCCTCCGCCGTGCAGTTCGCGCTGATCCCGCTGTTCGGAGCGCTCTCCGACAAGGTCGGCCGCAAGCCGGTGTACCTGGTCGGCGCGGCCGGTGTCGGTCTGTGGGCGTGGGCCTTCTTCGGCCTGCTGGACACCAGGTCCTTCCCGGCGGTCCTGATCGCCGTCACCGTGGGCCTGGTCTTCCACAGCGCGATGTACGCCCCGCAGGCGGCGTTCTTCTCCGAGATGTTCGCGACCCGGATGCGCTACTCCGGCGCCTCGATCGGCGCCCAGTTCGCCTCGGTCGCGGCCGGCGCGCCCGCGCCGCTGATCGCCACGGCCCTGCTGAAGGACTACGGCAGCTCCACCCCGATCTCGGTGTACGTCAGCCTCGCGGCCGTCATCACCCTGGTGGCGGTGCTGTGCGCCCGGGAGACCCGCGGACGCGACCTGGCCGCGCTGGAGGAGGACGACGTGCGGGCCGCCCCGACGACCAGCGGGGTGTGATCCCGCCCCACCACCCGACGAACGCGCAGGCAGGACCCGGCACGCCGGTCCTGCCTGCGGTGTCCCGACCCCGACAGTCGGACGGATCCCGCCCGTGCCCGACCGACCCGCGTCCATCAGCCCGTACGTGGGCCGACTCCTCGACCTGCTGGCCGAGGACGGTCCCGCCGAGGAGTACGGCCGGCTGCTCACCCGGGCCCGAACCGCCGGGGCCGACGACCTGGCCGAGCTGGAGCAGGCGACCGTGGCCGCGCTGCGGGTGCGCCGCACGCTCCGCCGGCACCGTCGGCGCGAGCGGGAACTGACGGCGCTGTTCGACACCGCGAGCGACCTGGCGGCCCTGCGGGACCTGGACGCCGTCCTGCGAGCCATCGTCCGGCGGGCCCGCACGCTCCTCGGCACCGACACCGCCTACCTCACGCTCCCCGACCACCCGAACGACCACCGCTTCCGCCACACCGCCGACGTCGACGAAGGAGTCCGGGAGGAGGGACTGGTGGCGATCCTCGGGGTGCCCCTGTGCCTCGGGCGCACCGGGGGCTCCGGAACCGAGGTGATCGGCGTGCTGTTCGCCGCGGACCGTTCCCCGCGGTCCTTCTCCAGCGACGAGGTGGCCCTGCTCTGTTCACTGGCGGCCCACGCGGCCATCGCCGTCGACACCGCGCGGGCGAGCGCGGGCACCCGGGCGGCGCTGGCCGAACTCGCGGAGGCCAACCGGGCCGTGCTGGCCCACACCGCGGCGGTGCAGCGGGCGGAGGAGACCCACGACCGGCTCGCCGATCTCGTGCTCCGCGGTGGCGGCCTGTCCGGCGTCGCCGGGGCCCTCGCCGAGCTGCTCGGCGCACCGATCACGATCCACGACCCCGACGGCCTGCGCCTGGTCGAAGTCGCCGACGGCGTCACCCTCGACCGGCTGCACGCCGCCACCGAACCGCCCGTCCGCACCGACTGACCGTCCGACACCCTCGATCACCGTCCGCCGCTCCATGGCACTCGGCGCGGACGGTTCGGGCACCGACTGCCCCCCCGGGTCGGGGCCCGTGGTGTTTCCGCGAGCGCGGACGCGTGTGGAGCACCGGCACATGGCGGACGGGTCAAGGGTGGATTTCGCCTCCATTTCCGGAGGCCGTGGCGGGCCGCATGATGCACGTCACAGCCCCGTACCGGTCCGGACGGTCCCACCCGTCACGGCCGGCTCCGGCGGGAGCTGACGGTCATGCCCCACCCCACCCAGGAGCCCCCATGACTCGCTCGCCCGGCACACCCCGCACGAGAGGCGGCGTGCGCCGCTGGATCCCGGCCGTCACCGGCGCGCTCGCGCTCGCCGCCGGTCTGCTGACGGTCGGCGCCCCCACCGCCTCCGCCGCAAGCCTGACCCAGGTCACCGGCTTCGGGTCGAACCCCGGCAACCTGGCCATGTACGAGTACGCGCCCGACGGCCTGGCCACCGGCCGGCCGCTGGTGATCGCCCTGCACGGCTGCCTGCAGAGCGCCTCCGACTACCACGGCCACTCCGGCTGGGCCCAGTTCGCCGACCAGTACGGCTTCGCGGTGGTGTACCCGCAGACCAACTCGACGAACAACGTGCTGAGTTGCTTCCGCTGGTTCGACTCCTCGCAGAGCACCCGCGGCAAGGGCGAGGCGCTGTCCGTCAAGCAGATGGTCGACAAGGCGGTCGCCCAGTACGGCAGCGACCCCAGGAAGGTCTTCGTCACCGGACTGTCGGCGGGCGGCGGCCAGGCCGCGAACCTGCTCGCCGACTACCCGGACGTCTTCGCCGGCGGCGCCGTCGACTCCGGCCTGCCCGCCCAGTGCGCCACCGCGCAGGGCGGCGCGAGCGGCTGCCAGAACAGCAGCCAGAACCTCAGCCCGAAGCAGTGGGGCGACAAGGTCCGCAACTCCTACCCCGGCTGGACCGGTTCCTACCCGCGGGTCGCGATCTGGCACGGCACGGCCGACACCACCGTGCGGCCCGTCAACGGCACCGAGCTGCGGGACCAGTGGACCGACGTCCGGGGCATCTCCCAGACCCCCTCCAGCACCCGGAACCTCACCGGCGGCACCACGCTCACCTCCTACAACGACCCGGACGGCAAGCCCGCCGTCCAGCTCTACTCGATCTCCGGCATGACGCACGGCCTGGCCGTCAACCCCGGCTCCGGCACCGGCCAGTGCGGCGCGACCGGCAGCTACTACCTCGACACGATCTGCTCCAGCTACTACACCGCCGCCTTCTGGGGCCTCGACGGCTCGGGCGGGACCACGACGCTGCCCGCCCCGACGGGTGTGTCCGTCACGGGCACCACCGACACCACCGCGACGCTGGGTTGGTCGCCGGTCGGTGGTGCGGCCTCCTACGACGTCTACCGGGGCGGCGCGAAGGTGGGTTCGGTCACGGGGACGGGCTTCACCGACAGCGGTCTGACCGCGGGCACCGGCTACTCCTACACGGTCGCGGCCGTCGACTCCGCCGGCACCGCCGGGGCCCGGTCCACCGCCGTCACCGCCACCACCACCGGCTACACCCCCCGGTGCTTCACCGCGAACAACTACGACCAGGTCGGCGCCGGCCGCGCCCACACCAGCGGCGGTTACACCTACGCCAACGGGTCCGACCAGAACATGGGCCTGTTCAACCTCTTCACCACCCACACCCTCAAGGAGACCGCCGACGGCTACTACGTGATCTCCGACAGCGGCTGCTGACCCGCTCCGCTGCCGCCCAGCCCGCCCAGCCCGGCCGGACGGACGGGGCGGGCTTTCGCCGGGAATCTCCGCGGTGGCGCAGACCGTGGCCGGACCCCCGGGGGCGGTGGCGAAGGCGGTCCCGGCCGGTCCGTTCCGGAACCGGCCGGTGGTCGGCGGCAGAGCCGCGGGGAGGTGGCGGGTGAGGCTGGTCAGGGGGCCAACAGGGTGCGGTAGCCGGCGAGTTGGGCGCGCAGGCCGAGTTCGAAGGCCTGGTCGGCGCGGGCCGGGCGGCTAGGCAGTGCGGCCAGGGCGCCCGCGAGGTGGGGAGTGGCGGTCTGGTCGACCAGGTCGATCATCACGGAGGGGGCGACCAGGTCGAGCGCGGAGCCGAGGACGAAGGACTCCAGCGCGGTGATCACCGACAGGGTGGCCTTCTCGGCGAACCCGGCGTCCCGCAGCACCGCCACCGCGCGGTCGTACATCACGTGCAGGAACGGCTCGGTGAGCGGGGCGGTGGCCAGCAGTGACACGAGGCCGGGGTGCGCGGCGAACGCGTCCCGGTAGGAGTGGGCCCAGGCGGTGAGGGCCGGCTCCCAGGGCTGGTCCCAGTAGTCGCCCTCGGCGATCGACGTGCACAGGTCCTCGCGGAGCAGGGCGATGATCCCGGCCCGGCCGTCGACGTGGTGGTACAGCGCGGACGGCCGGACGCCGAGCGCCGCGGCCAGGGCGGGGATGGTCAGGGTGCCGTGGTCGTCGACCAGCCGCAGCGCCGCCGCGGCGATCCTGGTGCGGTCGAGCAGCGGAGTGCGTGGGCGTGCCACTGGTTCCCCCGGGGTTATCGAAACGTAATTGAATTAAGTTCAGTAGAACTCTTCCGGCTCCCGCCGGTCCGGGTCCAAGATTACCGAACTCAGTTCAGTTACCGCGGAGCGCTCATGATCACCCACGCCTCGGCCGATCTGCTGTTCACCGGTGGCACCGTCCACACCGGCGACCCCGACAACCCCCGGGCCACGGCCGTAGCCGTGACCGCGGGCATCGTCACCGCCCTCGACGCCGACGCCCTCGCCCAGGCCGGGCCCGGCACCGAGCACGTCGACCTGGCCGGCGGGGCCCTGCTCCCGTCGTTCGGCGACGGCCACGTCCACCCGATCATGGGAGGCCTCGGCCTGAACGGCGTCCCCGTCCGGGGCCTGACCTCCGTCGAGCAGATCGTCGCCGCCGTCGCCGCGTACGCCACCGAACACCCCGACACGGAGTGGATCCAGGGAGACTCCTTCGACCCCTGGCTCGCCGAGGACGGCCGCTTCGACGCCCGCTGGCTCGACGAAGCCGTCCCCGACCGGCCCGTGGTCCTGCACTCCATGGACCACCACACCCTGTGGGTCAACAGCGAGGCCCTGCGCCGGGCCGGCCTCACCGCCGAAACCCCCGAACCCGCCGACGGCGTCATCGTCCGCCGACCCGACGGCGCCCCGCTCGGCACCCTGCGCGAATTCGGCGCGATGGCCCCCGTCACCGCGCTGATCCCCGAACCGACCCTGGAGCAGCAGGTCGAGGCGCTGCTCGCCGCCACGCGGCTGCTCGCCGCGGCGGGCGTCACCTGGGTCCAGGACGCCTGGGTCGAACCCCACCAGGTCGAACCCTGGATCGCCGCCGCCAGCAGCGGCCGGCTCTCCGTCCGCGCCAACCTCGCGTTCCTGCTGCAACCCGAGCACTGGCGCGAACAGCTCGACGCCCTCCCGGAGTTGCGCGCCCGGGTCGAGCGCGGGGCCGCCGGGCGGGTCACCGCGCACAGCGTGAAGTTCTTCGCCGACGGCGTCATCGAGTCCGGCACCGCCGCCCTGCTCCAGCCCTACACCGACTGCCCGCACTCGCACGGCGTCGCCAACTGGGGCCCCGAGCAGCTCGCCGAGGCCGTCGCCGCCGCCGACCGGGCCGGTTTCCAGGCGCACATCCACGCCATCGGCGACGCCGGCATCCGGCAGGCCCTCGACGCCGTCGAGGCCACCGCGACGCGCAACGGCCCGCGCGACCGGCGCCCCGTCCTCGCCCACGTCCAACTGCTCGACCCCGCCGACCTGCCGCGCTTCGCCGCCCTCGGCGTGATCGCCAACTTCGAACCGCTGTGGGCCCAGACCGACCCGCTGATGACCGAACTCACCATCCCCCGGATCGGCCCCGACCGCGGTCGCCACCAGTACCGGATCGCCGCCCTGCTCGCCTCCGGCGCAGCCGTTTCCTTCGGCAGCGACTGGCCCGTCACCCGGTACGAGCCGCTGGCCGGCCTCGCCACCGCCGTCACCCGGCAGACCCCCGCCGGCCTGCCCGCCGAGGGCTGGCTCCCCGAGGAGCGGATCACCACCGCCCAGGCGCTCGCCGCCTACTCGGCGGGCGTCGCCCACCAGGCCTTCGAGGACGGCCGGTGGGGAGTGATCCGCCCCGGCACCCGCGCCGACCTGGTCCAGCTCGCCGCCGACCCGTACACCGTTCCGCCCGGGGGTCTGGCGTCCACCCCCGTCCTCGGCACCTGGCTGGGCGGCACCCGCACCCACACCGCCTGAACGGCCCGCACCCGTCCCTCCCGTGCGGCACCCCGACACCGCCCGAACGACACCCTCACTCCTCCTGTACGGCACCCCGACACCGCCCGAACGACACCCCACACACCTGTTCGAAAGGCCATCGAGGATGACCCTCCCCACGCAGCAGACCGCCAGAGGCGGACCCGCGACCGGTGACCCCACCCTGGAGCGCGGCGTCCTCGGCGTCGGCGACATCGTGTTCTTCGTGGTCGCCGCCGCCGCACCCCTCACCGTGATGGCCGGCGTCGCTCCGTTCGCGATCTCCTTCGGCGGCATCGGCGCCCCGCTCGCCTACCTCGCCATCGGCGTGGTCCTGGCGGTCTTCGCGGTCGGCTTCACCGCCATGACCCGGCACATCCGCAACGCCGGCGCCTTCTACTCGTACATCACCCGCGGCCTGGGCAAGCCCGCCGGACTCGGCGCCGCGATGCTCGCACTGTTCTCCTACAACGCCATCCAGATCGGCATGTTCGGCGCGTTCGGGTACTTCGCCCGCACCACCGCCGACGACCTGCTCGGCCTGGACCTGCCCTGGTGGCTGTGGGCGCTGGCCGGTGTCGCCGTGGTCTGGCTGCTCGGCTACCGCTCCATCAACCTCGGCGCCAAGGTGCTCGCCGTCCTGCTGCTCGCCGAAACCGGCATCCTGCTGCTCCTCGCCGTCGCCGTCCTCGCCAAGGGCGGTGCGCACGGCATCGGCCTGGACTCGTTCGCCCCGAGCAACGCCGCCAACGGCGGGATGGCGGGCGTCCTCGGCCTCGCCTCCGCCGCGTTCATCGGCTTCGAGGCCACGGCCATCTACCGCGAGGAGGCCCGCGACCCCGACCGCACGGTGCCCCGCGCCACCTACCTCGCCATCGCCTTCCTCGGCCTGTTCTACACCTTCATCACCTGGATGATCATCCAGGCCGTCGGCAGCGAGAACGCCGTGCAGGCCGCCACCGACGACCCCGCCGGCCTGTTCTTCACCCAGATGACCGCCTATGTCGGCTCCTGGGCCACCGACATCCAGCGCGTCCTCATCATCACCAGCCTGCTCGCCGCGCTGCTCGCCTTCCACAACACCATCACCCGGTACGGGTACGCCCTGGGCAGCGAGCGCGTCCTTCCCCCGGCGTTCGCCCGGATCCACCCCCGGCACCGCTCCCCGTGGATCGGCGGTGCGATCCAGTCCGTGCTGGCCGCCGTCTGCGTGGCGGCCGCCGCCCTGGCCGGCGCCGACCCCTACACCCAGTTCTTCCTGTGGGTGAACTCGCCAGGCGTGGTCGGCATCCTGCTCCTCCAGGCCCTCGCCGCGTTCGCCGTGTTCGCCTTCTTCCGCCGCGATCCCGCCGCCGCGCACGGCACGTCCGCCCTTCGCACGGTCGTCGCCCCGCTGCTCGCCGGCCTGCTGTTGATCGGTGCCACCGCACTGGTCTGCTGGCGCCTCGACCTGTTCACCGGTGCCTCGTCCGTCGTCAACTGGTCGCTGATCGCCGCCGTTCCCGTGGTGTTCCTGCTCGGGGTCGCCCTCGCCCTGCGGATCCGTGCCCGGCGCCCCGAGCAGTACGCGCGGCTCGCCTCCACCCGGATCGAGAGCTGACGCCCCCGTCCCTGGCCGGCCCGCGGCCCGGTGTGCCCCTCGGCGCACCGGGCCGTGCCGGCTGCCGGTGCTCCATTGTGAAATGAAATCCATTTTCATCTAGGCTAGGGTGGGTCACGCCTCCCGGGGACATCGCGCCGATCCCGGGAGCGTGACCGTCCGCCTGCCCGCCCGATCCGCAACGGAGCCGTTCCCATGTCCGCTCACTGCCAACTGACCGGCCGCAAGCCGTCCTTCGGCAACGCGATCTCCCACTCGCACCGCCGCACCCGTCGGCGGTTCGACCCCAACATCCAGCGCAAGCGCTACTGGCTGCCCGGCGAGGGCCGGTTCGTGCGCCTGACGCTCAGCGCCAAGGGCTTGAAGACCGTCGACGCCATCGGCATCGAGACCGCCGTCGCCCGCATCCGCGCCCGGGGGGAGAAGGTCTGATGGCCAAGCAGAGCAGGATCGCCAAGAACGAGCAGCGGCGTGCGACCGTCGCCCGGTACGCCGAGCGCCGGGCCGAGCTGAAGCGGGTCATCGCCCAGCCGTCCAGCACGCCCGACGAGCGAGCGGCCGCCCGACGGGAACTGGCCCGCCAGCCCAGGGACGCCGGCGCCACCCGGATCCGCAACCGCGACAGTGTGGACGGCCGCCCGCGCGGCTACCAGCGCGCCTTCGGCCTCTCCCGGCTCAACCTGCGCGCCATGGCCCACGCCGGGCAGCTGCCCGGCGTGCGGAAGTCGAGCTGGTGAGCACGGTGCCCGAACACGTCAGGCTCCCGGTCGTCGTGGTGGCCGGGCTGCACCGCGCGGAACGCCGCCGCGCCGTCCAGGAGTTGCTGGACGGCAGCGTCAACGGGGTGGTCCTCCATCACGATCTGCGCGACGCCGGCCGTGGCACCGTCCGCCGCGAACTGCGCGACGACAACGGTGTGTACGACACCTCCGAGCTCCCACTGACCAACGACTGCGCCTGCTGCGCCCTACGCGCGGACCTGCTGCCCGAGCTGGCCGGGATCGCCGAGGCCGGGCAGCACGGGCTGGCGATCGTCGAGCTGTGGGGCGGCAGCGACCCGCATCCGGCGGTCGAGGTGATCGCCGGCGGCGAGGTGGACGGCCGCCCGACGGCGGAGTTCATCGAGCCGGCGGGCGTGGTGGTCGCGGTCGACCCCGACCGGCTGCTGGGGGAGCTCTCCGTCCCGGACACCCTGGCCGAGCACGGCGAGCAGACCTCGCCCGACGACACCCGTACCCGCGCCGAGGCACTCGCCCACCAGATCGAGTACGCCACCACCGTCGCCGTCGCCCGTGGCGGTGAGGCCGGGCTGTCGATGCTGCGGCAGCTGCACCCGACCGCCCGACGGGTCCTGCTCGGCACCGGCGAGCTGCTGCGGGCGGCGCTCGGCGGCTTCGACGTGGCAGCGGCCCGCGACCGGGTGAACCCGGCCCTGGCGCTGCTGCCGCAGCCGGCCGACTCGGCGGGGGTGGCCACGCTGCTCTGGGAACGGCGGCGTCCGCTGCACCCGGGCCGGCTGTACGAGGCGCTCGAGCTGCTGGTGCCGGCCGCTCAGCGCAGCCGGGGCCGGTTCTGGCTGGCCAACCGGGGCGAGCTGATGCTCGCCTGGGACGCCGCCGGTGCCAATCTCGCGGTCGAGGAGTGCGGGCCCTGGCTGGCCTCGCTGCCGGACGCCGCCTGGGAGCTGTACCCGCCCGCCCGCCGGGCCGCCGCGGCCCTGGACTGGCACCCCGCCCACGGTGACCGCGTCCAGCAACTCGTCTTCACCGCCGAGGGCCTGGACGTCGACGGGATCACCGAACTGCTCGACTCCTGCCTGCTCACCGACGCCGAACTGCTGGCGGGGGAAGCCGGCTGGAAGGCCCTGCCCGACGCCTTCGAGGGCCTGCTCGAACCCGTCTCCTGAACGACCGTACGAAGGAACCGACATGGCCAAGCGCCCACCGGCGGACGTCCGGCCCGTCCGCGCCGGAACCCGCTGATCGAGGCGGGCATCACCTCCATCGACGACAAGGACACCGATCTGCTGCGGAGGTTCGTCTCCGACCGCGGCAAGATACTCCCCCAGCCTTCGGCCGGGAGGTGCCCCCATCGCCGGGTCACCCGGCTGACCATCCGTCAGCAGATGGCGATGGCACGGGCGATCAAGAACGCCCGCGCCATGGCCCTGCTGCCCTACACCTCGACCACCCGATAGGAGCGGTCCCATGGCCGTACCCAAGCGCAGGACGTCCCGCAGCAACACCCGGCACCGCCGCGCCCAGTGGAAGGCGAGCGCGCCCCGGCTTGTGCCGATCACCGTCGACGGGCGCGAGCACCTGGTGCCGCGCAACCTGGTCCGCGCGTACGAGCGCGGGCTGATCCAGCCGTGAGCGTGGGGGCCGCAGCGCAGGCGCCGCGGCCCCGCAGGCTTCTCCGGTCGGCTGCGTTCGGCGGCGGTCAGGACTGTCGGACGGGCGGCGCGGGCGGGGGCCAGGGCCGGGCCCGGCGGGGAAAACCGGTTGCGGGGGCCGGGGCGCGCCTGACACGGTGCGGGTCTCCGCGACACCCGTGAGGTTCCCATGACGATCCACTTCTACGGCGCCGACGAAGTCCCCTACGGATGCTTCTCGAACTTCTCCGATCACGGCTTCGACCTCGACGGGGTCCGGTGGCCGACCTCGGAGCACTACTTCCAGGCGCAGAAGTTCAAGGGCACCCGTCACGCCGACCTCGTCCGGCGTGCGCGCACGCCGCTGCGGGCCGCGGAGCTGGGCCGTGACGCGTCGAGGCCGCTGCGGAGGGACTGGGAGCGGGTCAAGGACGACGTGATGCGGCGTGCGGTGGCGGCCAAGTTCCGTGCGCACGCCGACATCCGTGGCATTCTGCTGTCCACCGGTGACGAGGAGATCGTCGAGGACACCACCACCGATCACTACTGGGGTCGGGGCAGGACCGGGACGGGCAGGAACATGCTCGGGCGGATCCTGGTGCGCACCCGTCACCGGTTCCGCGCCGAACTCGCCGAAGCCTCGGCCCGCACCGGGCGGGCGGTCGCCGGCACCCCGTTCCCGCCGGCCGGGGCCGGCGGCGGCACCGCGCACCGGTAGCGCGCATGTGACGAACCGTCACCGATCCAGTTCGGGGTAGTAGCCACGCTGGTACGTCGACAGATCGGAGACGGCGAGCTGCGCCGCGCCCCGGCAGATCACGCAGACGCGGCGCCGGTGGCACGCGGGGCACTTGACCCGCCCGTGGGTTGCGTCGGGTCGCCAGCCGCGTCCGCCGCACTCGTGGCACCAGCCCAGGCCGTCGCACTCGTAGCACAGCACGAACCCGGCGGTGACGGTCTCGGCCGTGCGCACCGGGTCCGGCCGCTGGAACTCCTCCGACTCGTACAGGGCCATCGCCGGTGTCCGCCCGCTGAACCGGAGGGTGGGCACGTGGTCGACCGCGCGGACCTCGATGCCGCAGCCGTCGCGGCGGCCGGCGACGAGGAGACGGGGCGCCCCGCCGGTGTCCTCCACTGACGTCGCGACCTCCCAGCCCGCCGAGTCGAGCAGGGCGGCGGCGCGGGACGCGGCCTCGGCGGCGGTGACGTCCGCGGGGTGCTCTCCCGTGAAGCCGCCGGGCGGTTCCGCTCGCTCCCGGGATCCTATGCGGCGTCCGTCCCCCTGAGCCCGTGTTCGCGGAGCGCGGGTTCACGCGGCCCGTGTTCGCGAACGGCCGGCCGGTCAGGGTCGGTTCGCGGGCTATGGGCGGGGTGGGCCGTCGGTCCCGCTCGGGTGAGGACGGGTGTAGAGCGCGGCGGCGCGGCGGGTGGCTTCGGCCAGGCGGGCGCGGAGTTCGGGCGGGTGGAGGACCTCGGCCTCCGGGCCGAGGCGCAGGAGTTCGAAGTAGCCGATGTCCCAGGTCTCGACCGGCAGGGTCACGGTGACCCAGCCGTCGGCGTCCGGGGCGCCGGCGGTGGCGAGGGCGTCGGCGGCGACGGTCGGTTCCAGCAGGACGGCGAGGTTCCCGACGGCGAGCGGGCTCAGCCGCACCAGGGCCCGTTCGCGCAGCATGGCGCGGGTGAACTCCCTCGCGGCCGCGGCCCAGTGGTCGGCGAGGTCGAACTCCGGGTCGCGGTCGAACCGTTCGTCACCGGCCTCGGCGGTCTCGAAGCGGCCGACGCGGTACGAGCCGAACCGGCCGGACGCTCCGCGCGCCACGACGTACCACTGCCCGGCCTTCAGGACCAGGCCGTACGGCTCCAGCCGCCGGTCCCGGGTGCCGCCGCGGGCCGCGTAGCGGGCGTGGAGCACCCGGTCCTCCCACACGGCACGCGACACCTCGGTGAGCAGCGCAGGGGTCTCGGCGTCGCGGAACCAGGCCGGTGCGTCGAGGTGGAAGCGCTGGACGGCGGCCGCGGGGGCGTCGCCCAGGGCGTCGGCGACCTTCAGCCGGGCGGCGAGGGCCTGCCCGGCCAGGCCCATGGCGTGCAGCGGGCCGGGAAGCCCGGCCAGGTGCAGGACTTCCGCCTCCGCGCGTTCGAGGCCGGTGAGGCGGGTGCGGTAGCCGTCGACGAGCCGGTAGCCGCCGCCGCGGCCGCGTTCGGAGTACACCGGCACGCCGGCCTCGACCAGCGCGGCGACGTCCCGCTGCACGGTGCGCTCGGAGACCTCCAGCTCGAGCGCGAGTTCCGCGGCGGTCATCTCCCGCCGGGTCTGGAGGAGGAGCAGCAACGCGATGGTCCGGCTCGCCCGCACGTCGGTCCCCCGGTCGTCCGTCGTGGTCGCGCGCCCGGTGGTCCGAGGGCGGCGCCGGCACCATTCTCACGGGTGGGTCCGACAGGCGGGCTTATGTCCCGTCGGTCCCGTCCGTCCCGTCGGTCTCGTCCGTCTCCCCGACGAGCTTGGCGTAGTCGGGGGCGAACACGGTCATCCACTGCGGGTGCAGCCGGTAGTAGACCACGTCGTTGTCCCAGTCGAAGGCGTCGGCGCCGTAGAAGTCCTGGAAGTACGCGAGCAGGTCCGGCCAGTCGGCGGCCGGTTCGCCGTCGTGGGGGTTGAGGATCTCCACGGTGCCGTGGGTGAACACGCCCAGGTCCTCCCCGCGCATGTGCGCGACGCTGGCGGCGGGCCGGGCGGCGAGGTGCCGGGCCTTGGCGGCGCCCCGCGCGGTGCCGAAGTGCCACTTCCCGTGCAGGAAGTGCCCGTCCGCTCCGCTGATCCGCGGCTCGCCCTTGGCCGTCACGGTGGACAGCGCGAGCGTGCACATGCCGGTGAGCACGTTGGTGAGCTGCTCGGCCGTGAGCGTGCGCTCGCTGCTGATGATCGACCGCAGGTGCGCCGTGGAACGGGAGAGCGAGGTGTCGAGGAGGTCCTGGAGGCGGCGCAGCTCGTCGGGTGTTTCGCGCATGGGGGTCCTTTGTCCGTACGTCGTGATCGCGGTGCGTCGTCCCGGCCGGCGTTATTACGACGCCGCCCGGTGACACCACTGTCCCTGCTGAACCCGACATCCCCTGTCGTGTTTCTCCGGCGAGTTCCGCGCCCTTCTGCCGCCGGATCCGCCCCCTTGCGGTGGTCGGCGCGTCGGCGCGAGGGAAGGTGCGGACGGGGTGTCAGAATCGGCGGGTTCATGCCCATGACGGGAACGCCGTGGGAACGCCGTGGGAACGCGGGAACGCGGTGGGAACGCGAGAACGCGGCGGGAGCGTGACGGCTGCGTGGCGGGACGACGTCCGAAGGAGCGAGCGATGGGTGGCGGCGGAGTGCGGCCGGAGCTGGGGCAGGTGCCGGAGACGGCGCTGTGGACGCTGTGGCACCGGGCGGTGGAGGCGCGGCGGCCGGACACCGTGCTGCCCGACCCGAAGGCGGTGGAGCTGGTGGGCCGGATCGACTTCCCGTTCGCGGCGCGGTTCGGGGAGAACGCGCTGGTGAGCCAGCTCCAGGCGCTGCGGGCGGCCTGCTTCGACCGCGAGGTGTCCGACTTCCTGACCCGCTGCCCGCGCGGCACCGTGGTCGGGCTCGGGGACGGCCTGGAGACCCAGGCCTGGCGGGTCGACAACGGGCGGGCGGGCTGGCTGTCGGTGGACCTGGCCGAGACCGCCGGGCTGCGGCGGACGCTGCTGCCGCCGGACGAGCGGCGCCGGATCGTCGCCCACTCGGTCACCGACCCGGGCTGGATGGACGAGGTGGACCCGGCGAACGGGGTGCTGATCAGCGCCGAGGGGGTGCTGATGTACCTGCGGCCGCGGGAGGTCCGCGACCTGATCGCGGCCTGCGCCGAGCGCTTCCCCGGCGCGGCCATGGTGCTGGACGCGGTGCCGCGCTGGTTCAGCCGGCGGGCCGTCGAGGGCAAGCTGCGGCACGGGCACTACCAGGCGCCGCCGATGCCGTTCGGGATGGACGCGGACCAGCGCGGTCTGCTGGCCACGGCGCACCCGCGGGTCACCGACGTCCGGGAGGTGTACCCGGAGGGCGGGCGTCCGCCGCTGAGCGCCCTGCTGCCGATCGCGCGCTGGATCAAGCAGCGCCCGTCCGTGGTCGCGCTGCGTTTTGCCGAATCTTGAAGAAACGCTGGTCAACCTGGAACCATGGTCCCGGGGCGTACGTCGTAACCACGGGTGATCGGTCGGGGGGACAGGCCGCCCGGCACGTTAGGCTCGCTCCGGGGGAGCGGCCTGGGTGCCGCCATCGGACGAACTGCCGGGACGGGCACGCGGCTCCAAGGGGGAGAGCGGCCGGTCCCGTCCTGCCACGGAGGGACTGGCCTTGCACATCGACGCCTGGATCGAAGGGATTCCGCCGACGGCGGTGTACGCCGTAGTCGGTCTGATCATCGGCCTGGAGTCGCTCGGTATCCCGCTCCCCGGCGAGATCGCCCTGGTCACGGCATCCCTCATGGCGGTCAAGGGCGTGGTGAGCCCGTGGGGCGTCGCCATCTGCGCGATCGCCGGCGCGATCATCGGCGACTCGATCGGTTACTCGATCGGCCGCAAGGGCGGCAAGCCGCTCTTCGAGAAGCTGGGACGCAAGTTCCCCAAGCACTTCGGCCCGTCGCACCTCGCCACCGCCGAGCGCTCGTTCCACAAGTGGGGCATGTGGGCGGTCTTCTTCGGCCGGTTCATCGCCCTGCTGCGCATCTTCGCCGGTCCGCTCGCGGGCGCGCTGAAGATGCCGTACTGGAAGTTCCTGATCGCCAACGTGCTGGGCGGCGTGGTCTGGGCCGGCGGTACGACGCTGCTGGTCTACAAGGTCGGCAAGAGCATCGAGCCCTGGCTGGCCCGGTTCTCCTGGGCGGGCCTGGGGGCGGCGCTGGTGATCGGCCTGCTCTCGGCCTGGATCATGAAGCGCCGCGCCGCCAAGACGCACGCCAAGATCGAGGCGGAGGAGGCGGCCAAGGCCGCCGCCGGGGCGAAGGAGCCGGTCGCCGACTGACCACCCCATGCGGATCGGGAGACCGGTCGTCCACAACCACCCCCGTGGTGTCCTCGGGCCCTCGGAGTAGCATCGGTCGGGTACTGCCGATCTTGCACTCCGGAGGGCCCGATGTCTTCGCAGCCGACCTGGGACGCCGTGGACACCTACTTCTCCGAGCGGCTGGTCGGCCACGATCCGGTGCTGGAGCGGGCCACGGCAGCCGCCGACGCGGCCGGGCTGCCGAAGATCGCGGTGGCCCCCAACCAGGGCAAACTGCTGCACCTGCTGGCGCTGACCCAGGGCGCGAAGCGGATCCTGGAGGTCGGCACGCTCGGCGGCTACAGCGCGATCTGGCTGGCCCGGGCGCTGCCCCCGGACGGCACCCTGCTCACCCTGGAACTCGACCCCCGGCACGCCGAGGTCGCCCGGGACAACCTGGCGGCCGCCGGGCTGGCCGGGGTCGCCGAGGTACGGGTGGGCCGGGCCGCGGACTCGCTGGCCGAGCTGGTGGAGCAGGTGGAGCAGGGCGCGGAGCCCTTCGACCTGGTCTTCATCGACGCCGACAAGCCGAGCAACCCGGAGTACTTCCGCCGGGCGCTCCAGCTGACCGGGCCGGGCTCGCTGATCATCGTCGACAACGTGGTGCGCGGCGGAGCCGTCGCCGACGCGGCCAGCACCGACCCGGGGGTGGTCGGCACCCGGGCGCTGCACGATCTGATCGCGGCCGAGCCGAGGGTCACCGCGACCTCGGTGCAGACGGTCGGCAGCAAGGGCTACGACGGCTTCACCCTGGCCCGCGTCAAGGGCTGAGCCCTCGCCCGCCCGCCCGTACTCGCCCGCGCTCGCTCGTGCCGACCACCGGGGACCACTCGCGCTGCCGGGGCCCACTCGCGCTGCCGGGGCCCACTTGCGCCGCCGGGGTTCACCGGCGCTCACCCACCACTCGCGCCCACGGGCGCTCATCGGAGAACGGAGACATCGTGCGGATCGGACTGCTGGGAACCGGCCCCTGGGCGGAGCGGGTGCACGCGCCCGTCCTGGCCGAGCACCCCGGGCTGGAGTTCACCGGCGTCTGGGGCCGCCGGCCGGAGGCGGCCGAGGCGCTGGGCGCCGCGCACGGCGTGCCCGGGTACGCGGACCTCGACCGGCTGCTGGCAGAGGTGGACGCGGTCTCCATCGCGCTGCCCCCGACCGTGCAGGCGGGTCTCGCGGTGCGCGCCGCCGAGGCCGGCTGTCACCTGCTGCTGGACAAGCCGGTCGCGCTGACCGTGCCGGACGCCAAGGCCGTGGCCGAGGCGGTGCGCGAGCACAAGGTCGCCTCGGTGGTCTTCTTCACCGTGCGCTTCGGCGGCGAGCAGATCCCGTGGATCGAGCGGCAGGCGGAGCTCGGCGGCTGGTTCACCGGCCGCTCGGACTGGCTCGGCTCGGTGTTCGCCCCCGGCAGCACCAGCCCGTACGCGGCCTCGCCGTGGCGGGTGGAGAAGGGCGCGCTGTGGGACGTCGGCCCGCACGCGCTGTCCGTGCTGCTGCCGGTGCTGGGCGACGCGACGCAGGTGACGGCGACGGCCGGACCGCTGGACACCGTGCACCTGGTGGTGCGGCACGCCGGCGGTGCCTCCAGCACGCTCGCGCTCAGCCTGACCGCGCCGCTCGCGGCGGGCGGGACGGGCATGGAGCTGCGCGGCGAGCACGGCGTGGTGGAGCTGCCCCCGCGCGGTGAGGGCCCGGTCGCGGCCCTGCACCGGGCGCTGGACGCCCTGCAGGCCTCCGCCGCCTCGGGCGAGCCGCACCCCTGCGGGGCGGACTTCGGCCTGCGGGTGGTCGAGATCCTGGTCGGAGCCGAGCGCTCGCTGGCGAGCGGCGGGCCGGTGGCGGTCTGAGGCGGCGGTCCGAGCGGTCGACGCGGCGGGGCCCGGTGCGGAGGTGGTAGCGCACCCGGCC